>JAYTBD010000812.1:0-2917 GCA_043737155.1 Fimbriiglobus sp.
CGAGCCGGGTTGCGTGAGCGCCCGGAGTTCGGAAATCTCCGGGCGCTCACGCAACCCGGCTCGGGGCACACGGGAATTCGTTCACCCGTGCAAATCACCCGTCTGCTTTTGGTGGCTCGTCTTCTTCGACGCCGACTTTTCGAATCCCTTCTTCACCGCCTCGACCACCTTCTCCACGGTGAAGCCGAAGTACGGCAGCAGATCCTTGAGCGGGGCCGAGGCGCCGAAGGTCTTCATCCCGATAATGCTGCCTTCCGTACCCGCGTAGCGCTCCCAGCCGAAGGTGCCGCCCATTTCCACCGTCACGCGATTCGTCACGTCCGGCGGCAGCACTTCATCGCGGTACGATTGGTCTTGCCGCTCGAAGAGTTCCCACGAGGGCATGCTGACGACGCGGACCTTCGTTCCCTCGGCCGTCAACTTCTCGGCGGATTCGATGCAGAGTTGTACTTCGGAGCCGGTGCCGATGAGGATCGCATCGGGTGTCCCGTCGCAATCGAGCAAGACATAGGCACCCTTCGCGGTGCCATTGGCCGCGCCGTATTTGGTGCGGTCGAGCGTCGGCAGATTCTGCCGCGACAGCGCCAAGATGACGGGGTGTTCCGTTTCCGAAAGGGCCACGCGGTAGGCTTCGCCGACTTCGTTCGCATCGCCGGGGCGCAAGACGATGACGCCGGGGATGGCCCGCAGCGACGCGAGTTGCTCGATCGGCTGATGCGTCGGGCCGTCTTCGCCGACGCCGATGCTGTCGTGCGTGAACAGGTAGAGCACGGGGATTTCACTCAGCGACGCCAAGCGGAACGCCGGTCGTCCATAGTCGCTGAAGATGAGGAACCCGGCGGCGTACGCCCGCAGGCCCGAGAGTCCCATGCCGTTGCAGATCGAGCCCATGGCGTGCTCGCGGACGCCGAAGTTGATGTTGCGGCCCGCCGGGGTCGCCGGTTGGTAATCGGCAATGTCGTTCAGCTTGCTCTTGTTCGACTTCGCCAAATCGGCGGACCCGCCGACGAGCCACGGGATCGCTTTCGCCACCGCATTGAGCACTTTGCCCGAGCTCTCCCGGCTGGCCAAGCCTTTGGCGTCGGCGGGGAACATCGGAATCGATTTCTCCCAGCCCTCGGGCAGTGTCCCGTCGAAGATGGCGCCCACTTGTTTGCTTTCCTCGGCGAACTCCGCTTTGTACTTCGCGAAGAGTTCCGTCCATTCTTCGCGCTTCATCGCACCGCGGGTGGCGAAGTGCTCTTGGAAGTGCGTGAGCACCTCCGGCGGCACGAGGAACTTGGCGTCTTCGGGCCAGCCGTAGAACTTCTTGGCGGCGGCGATCTCGGCATCGCCGAGCGGTTCGCCGTGGGCGTGTTCGGTGTTCTGCTTCTTCGGCGCCCCGTAGCCGATGATTCCCTTCACCAGCACGATCGTCGGCTTGTCGATGTTCAGCAGGAACTGGTCGAGCATCGCCGAGAGCGCGTCCATATCGGTGCCGTCGGCGACGCGCAGGACGTTCCAATCGTAGGCGGCGAATCGCATCGCCACGTTTTCGGTGAACGCCAAATTCGTCCGGCCGTCGATGGTGATTTCGTTGTCGTCGTAGAGCAGGCAGAGGTTGTTCAACTTCAAATGCCCCGCCAGCGAGCAGGCTTCCGAGGCGATGCCTTCCATCAAGCAGCCGTCGCCGCAGATGACGTAGACCTTGTGATTGAACAGCGATTCGTACCCCGGCTTGGCATAGGTCGCGGCGATCCACTTCTGCGCGATGGCCATGCCGACGGCGTTGCCGATGCCTTGGCCGAGCGGTCCGGTGGTCGTTTCGACGCCGCTGGTGAGGTGGTGTTCGGGGTGGCCGGGGGTCACGCCGTCGAGTTGGCGGAACTTCTTGATTTCATCGAGTGTGACCGGCTTGCGTTTGTCGTCGCCCCGCACTCCGGTGAGGTAGAGCATGCTGTAAATCAGCATCGAAGCGTGGCCGTTGGACAGCACGAAGCGGTCCCGGTTGGGCCAGAGCGGCGCCGCGGGATCGTAGTTGAGGTAGTTCTGCCAGAGCGTGTAAGCGACCGGGGCCAAGCCCATCGGGGCGCCGGGGTGACCGGAGTTGGCCTTTTGAACCGCGTCCATGCTCAGCGTGCGAATGGTGTTGACGCAGAGGAGATCGAGGTCGGCTTCGGAGGCGTGATCCGCCATGGTCGGCTCGCGGGGAGAATCGAGGGGAAGGCAACTCGGAAAAGGATACGGGCGGTTGAAGTGCGGGCAACCGGCGCGGTCCGTAGACTTTCCCTGTTCCCTCCGCAAGGTCGACCCCATGTCTCCGCGAACCTTCACCGATGTGGCCTGCACCGTCTGCGGGTGCGTGTGCGACGACCTCCGCATCACGGTGGACAACGGGCGGGTCGTCGAAGCTGCGGGCGCATGCGAACTCGCCCGGCCGTGGTTCCTCGGGCAGTCCGAAAAGCTCGGCAGCCGGCCGGAGATCCACGGCGCTCCCGTCGAGTGGGATGCGGCTTACGACCGCGCCGCCGCGATCCTGCGCGACGCGCGGGCACCGTTGATCTACGGCTTGTCGCGCAGCACCACCGAGGGGCAGCGCGCGGCCGTGGGGCTCGCCGATTTCCTCGGCGCCACCATCGACACCACCGCGAGCAGCGGGCATGCCCCGTCGATCGTCGCACTGCAGCAGGTCGGCGAATCGACCTGCACTCTCGGGGAAGTGAAGCAGCGCGCGGACTTGGTGATCTTCTGGGGTAGCGACCCGGTCACCACGCATCCGCGCCACCTCGAACGCTATTGCCCACCGGGGGCGGCACTCGTCGTCGTCGATTCCGAAGCGACTGCGACAGCCGAGCGGGCCGAAGTGTTCGTGAAGTTGGCCCCGGAACAAAATTGGGACGCCCTTTGGACCCTGCGGATGCTGGTGAAGGGAATCCCC
>JAYTBD010000813.1:0-2914 GCA_043737155.1 Fimbriiglobus sp.
GTATCGGTCGTCGCACCGCCGTTCTTCAACACGTCCTCGGCGAAGATCCGCGCCGCCTCGACGAACTCCGGCGCGTTCAGCAATACCAACGATTGCAGCGGCGAATTGCTGCGTACGCGGTCGGCGGTGCATTCTTCCCGGCTCGGCGCGTCGAACGCCAGCAGCGTCGGGTGGAGATACTGGCGCTGCCAGTGGGTGTACAGTCCGCGGCGGTAGAGGCTGTCGCCGGTGTCGTCTTGCCACTCGCGCGCCGGGAAGTTGAGGAAGCTCCAATAGCCGCGCGGCTGGTACGGCTTGCTGCTCGGCCCGCCGAGTTTGCCCGTGAGCAATCCGCTCACGGCGAGGGCGTTGTCGCGCACCATTTCGGCGTCGAGGCGGAAGCGGCTCTGCCGGGCGAGCAAAAGGTTGAACGGATCGCGTTCCCGGAGTTCCGCGGAGGCCAACGACGATTGCCTGTACGTCTCCGAAGTGACGAGGAATTTGACGAACGCTTTGATGTCCCAGTCGGAATCGAGGAGTTTGCCCGCGAGGTAATCGAGCAGTTCGGGGTGCGTCGGGCGTTCGCCCTGCGAACCGAGATCGTCGAGCTTGCGCGACAAGCCGGCGCCGAAAGCGAGCTTCCACAGACGGTTGGCCAACACCCGGCTCGGCAGTGGATTGTCCTTAGCCATCAACCAATCCGCGAGGTCGAGCCGCGTCAGTCGGCCCTTCTTTTCAGCCATTTTTGGAAGCGCGGATAGCGTGCCCGGTTCGACGATCTCGCCTTTGTCATCCATCCAGTTGCCGCGGGCGAGCACCCGGATCGGCCGCGGCGCCACGGCCACGGTGACGAGCGTCGTCGGAATCGTTTGCAGCAGCGCCGTGCGTTCGGCTTCGCTCTTCTTGAGGGCCGCTTCCCCAGGCAGCGCCAGCGCCGCGCCCACCGCGGCTTTGATCGCGGGCGATTTGAAAACCATCGCTTTGCCCGCGGCGATCTTCGCATCCACCGCGTCGAGTTTGGTCTTTTGCTCCGCCGTCGGCAGCGGCAGCTTGGTGCCGAAGTCGCTGCCGCTGTACAGGCCCTGCTCTTGGATGTCGGCGAAGAACGCCTCCATCTTGTAGAAGTCCTTCGCCGTGATCGGGTCGAACTTGTGATCGTGGCACTCGGCGCAGCCGGTGGTCAGTCCGAGCCAACCGCCGCTCACGGCGCGCACCCGCTCGGAAGCGTACTTCGCCAGGTATTCCTTGGGTTGCACGCCCCCTTCGGCGCTCATCATGCCCAAGCGGTTGTAGCCGCTGGCGACTTTCTGTTCGGTCGTGGCGTTCGGCAGCAGGTCGCCGCCGAGTTGCTCGCGGGTGAATTGGTCGAAGCGTTTGTTGTCGTTGAAGCTCTTGATGACGTAATCGCGGAACGGCCAGACGGTCATGACTTGGTCGCCGTGGTAGCCGACGCTGTCGGCGTAGCGGGCCACGTCGAGCCACCACATCGCCATGCGCTCGCCGTATTTTTCGGATTTCAGCAAACGCGTCACGACCTTGTCGTACGCCTCGGGTTCGGCGTCGTTCACGAAGGCGTCGACTTCGGCCGGCGTCGGCGGCAAGCCCGTCAGGTCGAAGGTCACGCGGCGGATCAGCGTGACGCGGTCGGCCATCGGCGACAGCTTCAATCCGTTCTCGGCGAGTTTCTCGACGACGAATCGATCGATCGGATTCTTGAGGAAGACACTCCCCTTCACCGCGGGCGGCGCCGGACGTTTGATCGGCGTCAGCGACCAGTGGTCCTCCCACTTGGCGCCTTGTTCGACCCACGCCGTCAGCGTCGCAATCTGCTTTGGAGACAGCTTCTTACCGGTTTCGGCCGGCGGCATGTGCGCATCGCCGGTTTCGTTCAAGCGGACGAGCATCTCGCTCTTTTTGACATCGCCGGGGACAATGGGGATGGCCCCGGACGACGCTTTGCCCTTCGCCGATTTCTCGAGGTCGAAGCGAAATTTCGCTTCGACCTTGCGCGCGTCCGGGCCGTGGCAGGCGAAGCAATTCTCGGAGAGGATCGGCCGGACATCGCGGTTGAATTCGACGGGTTTCTCGGCGGCGAACGCGGGGAGGGTGATCAGGAGGCCGGCGAGGGTGAGGGCGACACGCATGGGAGGGAGTCCTTCAGAGCCGGAAGCGTGAGCGACGGTGTTGCATCGGCAGTGGAAGTAGTTTAGCCCCGCGCTGGTTGAATCGCAATGTCCGTAGCTGCGGCTACAATCCCCTCCTATGCCACTCCTGCGATACCTGATGATCCGCGCCGCGCGCTTGGCGACCGTCCCCCTCCAACGCAAGCTGCAGCACTTTCTGAAAAGCTGCGATGACCCCGCCGCAGTCCAAGCGGAATTGCTGAAGCGACTCCTCATGCGACAGTCGGACACGGCGTTCGGGCGCGACCACGGCATCGCTTCGATTCGCACGCTCGACGACTACCGTCGACAGGTGCCGGTGGCGTCGTACGAGCGCCTCGCCCCGTACATCGAGCGCGTGAAGCGCGGCGAGACCGACGCGCTGATCGCCGACGACCGCGTGCTGCTGTTCGCGCTCACCAGCGGCACGACCGCGGCGCGGAAGTTCATCCCGATCACGACGCGCTACCTGCGCGACTACCGCCGGACGTGGACCTACTGGGGCATCCGGGCCTACCGCGACCACCGCAGCCGGCTGCTCGGCCTGCGGCCGATCGTGCAGATGGTCGGCGATCCGGACGAGTTCCGTACCGAGGCGGGCATCCCGTGCGGCAACCTGTCCGGTTTCACCGCGTCGGCCCAGCGCCGCATCGCCCGTCAGCAGTACGCGATCCCGCCCATCTGCGGGAAACTCACCGACCCGCTGGCCAAGTACTATCTCGCGCTGCGGCTCAGCCTCGGCACGCCGGTGGCGATGTTCCTCGCGGCGAACC
>JAYTBD010000814.1:0-2913 GCA_043737155.1 Fimbriiglobus sp.
CCATGACCGACCTCCTGTCCCGGCCCTCGCGTCGACGCCAAATTCCACCTTATGCATTGGTCCAGTTTTCGGGGTCCAGTTCAATCAGCAAAACCATAACGACACGAGTTTTAGAGAGTGGAGCGTTGCGGCTGATTTGTTAGCCGGACACGCCAGCGACGGCTACGAACCGGTTGCTCGATGACCCGGACAAACTGAGTCGACCGAATCGCAGCCGTCGCTGGTGCGTCCGGCTAACGAATCGATTCCGCTGCAATGCACCACTGGGACAGTATCAGAAGCTCACTCCCGGCCGAGACGGGGAGAATTGGGCCGGTATCACCCGCGCTTCAATTCCAGACGGATGCGCTCCAGCTCTTCGGTTGACCGGGTGCAGACTTCGTCGATCAACCGCGGACTATCGTCGGCGGAGGGGAGCGTTTTGCGCGGCGAGACACCGCCCACCCGACGAGCGTCGCGATTCCGACCGACACGACCACGACGGCGGGCCAGAGCAAGGCTCCGAACGCTCCGATCTGCCCTTCGAGATCGGGGGCGATGTTACCGAGCGCGTGGCGAGTCGTCGGCTCGTTCTCCCGGCGCCGGACTTCCGCGAGTCCGTCGAACCACCACCACCCGTAGGACCCACAAGCGATCACGGCGGCCAACGAGAAGCTCAGTATGTCCGGGCGACGGCGCAAGCCGACCGCGAGGAGGGACGTCGCCGCGTAGGGGATCCACTGCAAGTAAGCCGCCGTGCGGAATGTGGCTCCGAGCCCGTGCAATGGGTCGTTCCCCAAAGGGTAAAGAGCGAAGAACTATGCCGCACCCGCCGCACAACTCGCCGCGACGGTCAGCCCCAGGACCACGTGTCTCTTGCCCATCGGAGAAGCCCCTTTGCAACCGAACAGATGAACTCGCTCCCACGACTACCGAAGTCGAAGCCGGACTTCGGAAGTCAACCGCAGGTCGGCCCGAAATTGGGGCCGGGGTCAATGATTGGCACCCCCCGCACAACGGAGTACAGCATTAGATATACGCAGAGAATCGAACCGCTGTGAGCATGCACGCAAGAGTGGTGAATGATCCGGGGTTTCCACGACCGGGGGCGCAGATGGATCCGCCGGCGACGGAGTCACGAAAATGGAGCTTCCGGATTCCGACGGTGATCTTTTCGCCCCGTCGCCGGCGCGTCGGGCCGACAATCCATTTCACACGCACGACCTCGGCGACGGCTCGCAATTCCTCGGCGGGAGATTACCCGAGGAATTGGTCTGGACCACCGCCCGGTTCGAGGAAGCCTGGGCGCTGCACCCCGAGATCCGGCCGTCGATCCACCTGCACGGGCGGATGGTGCAAATCCCCCGCTATCAGCAAGCCTACGGCGACAACTACCGCTTCAGCGGGCAGATCAGCAAAGCCGAACCGGTGCCAGATCTCCTACGGCCGCTCTTGGATTGGTCGCGGGAGGCGGTTCACCCATCGCTCTCGGGGTTGCTGGTGAATTGGTACGAAGGGCCCGGTCACTACATCGGCCCGCACCACGATCAAACGGCGAACCTCATTCCCGGCGCGCCGATCGTCACGATCTCCTTCGGCGAAACGCGGACGTTCCGATTATCGCGCGGGGTCGGCGGCGAGAAGCGAACGCTCGACTTCCCCGCCCCGAACGGCACGGTATT
Organism: Fimbriiglobus sp.; assembly: GCA_043737155.1. GTDB lineage: Bacteria > Planctomycetota > Planctomycetia > Gemmatales > Gemmataceae > JALHQU01. The sequence goes on from JAYTBD010000814.1 coordinate 1,662, forward strand.
CGTTTTGCCGTATGCGACGAACAAAGTGTGGAAGCACGCGGTGCCGAAATCGACGCGCTACGTCGGCCGGAGAATTTCGGTGACGGTGCGGGCATTTGTGTAAACATCGGACTTGCCGTTTGGCGCGACGACAGTCTTGGAACGTGTCGTCGACACGTCTCAGTCATCTTTCGGTTGCTTGGTCGATGCTCCGCTCACCTTGGTGTCGATCGTGCCGGGCAAGGCGTCGGAAAGCTTCTTCAACTTGGCCAACTGGGCGGTCAGATTCGCGGGCCGGCCATTTGCTTTCTTGCAATCGGCCTCGATCTCTTTGGCGGTGCTCAGTATCGAGGCGTAGGTGGCTTTGTGGCTGCCTTGGGGCCGATCCACCTGTTCGAGTTCGGCGATGACGGTGGCCATCTGATCCGCCGGTTCGCGGGACTTGGCGGCCTCCGAGACTTGGGTGAAAACCAATTGTTTCACGTCCCGGGCGTAGGCGTCGGGATCTTGCGAATTGTCGACGGTCGATTTCGTTCCCCCACAACCGCACACCCATGCGATTGCGAAGCAAAGTAGCGCGTACCTCATAAACAGGTATCCCCATGCGAGAGTATGGCAATGGAATCGCGGGCCGCCGCGGTGCGGCGGGCGCCGGATGAACGGAATCAGAAATTCCCGAGGACGCCACCGTCATCTTGGGCGAGCAGCGCGAGCCACGTCGGGGCCGGGATGCTGTTCTGGATGAACCGCACGGAACCGTCCCCCATCGCCACGCTCACGCCGCCCGTGTGATTGCTGCGGGAGGTCTGAACCGATCGGTTCCCGCCCCCGATGCATCGCAATTGCCTGTCGGTGTTCGAAGCCGAGCAGCGCGCGGGGCGGTCGCGGAGATTGTCGTCGAGCGCGTTCCCATTCGGGACGAGGGTGAAGCGGGGGCTGGAGTAATGCGGTGTCGCCCCGCAGATGATGACCCCGGTCGGATACGCCCAAGCTCCGCGGACATCCCCCGGTTGATCGCCGGCGAGGATCTCCGCGAGCAAGACGGTGTTCGACGTGCCGTCCTTGATATCCAAGATTGCGGCGCCGTACCGGTGGGCCATATTGAACGGCCCGCGCTCGGCGGGGACATCGGTATAGTTCGATCTCGAGAAGGTATTTCCCGACCCGCCGTTGACGGCGTAATTGCTGCGCGCGAACTCGGCGGTGTTCAGCCACTTCGGTTTGCTCGCGTTGTCGCTCGGGCACCGGAGCGTCTTGACATCGACCGTGACGA
>JAYTBD010000815.1:0-2911 GCA_043737155.1 Fimbriiglobus sp.
GAGAACGGTTCGATCACACACGCCACTTGGCCGCGTTCGCCTCGTTCACCGAGATTCCCAGCCCCGGCCCACCCGCCACGACGAGTTGGCCGTTGTCGAATTGCGGACCGCCGTCGAATAGACCGCGGAACCAATCGACGGTTTCGCACATCCGACCGAGCGCGAACCCCGCCGAGAGATGCGTGCCGATTTCGGGTAAGCGCACGGGGCAAATTGCGATGTGCCGGAGTTCCGCCGCGGCGGCGAGCTTGCGCGCCGGAGTGATGCCGCCGACGCGCAGCGAATCGATCCGAATGGCAGATATTCCCCCTTGGTCGATCACGCGCAAAAACTCGGCCGGACGGTCGAAGTACGCCCCCACCGACAACCCAACGTCGAGGCGGTTGCTCAATCGATCGAGGTTGTTCAATTCATCGGGCCGCAGTGGATCGCAGAAACCGTCGAGGCCGAACTCCTCGGTGCCGAGAGTGCCCATCCACGCCGCGGTAGCGAAGTCGTAGCGTCCGCAGGCCGAGATCTCGAACCACGCCCCCTCGGGGATGCCTTCGCGCAATTGGCGGAGTCGCTCCGCATCCAATTCGGGATCGTCGGTGCCGACTTCGATTTGCACCCCGGCGGCGCCCGCGTGGAGTGCCGCCAGCGTATCTTTGATCGCCTGCTTGTTGCCGAGGACCGGCGTCGCCGTGTCGCTGACCACGGCTTTGAGCTTCGTCCGATAGCCGCCGAGCAGTTGGTAGACGGGCAAATTGGCGACCTTGCCTTTGATGTCCCAGAGGGCAAAATCGAAGGCGGCATAAGCCCGCGATGCGAGACCCGCGAAGCCGATGCCTTCGAGCCGCGTGACCGTCTGCACGAACAGGGATTCGACGAAGGCCGGATCGCGTCCGACGACGGTCTCCGCAATGAGTGTGTCGAGAATCGACCGCACCGCGGCGCCCCCGCCGCCCAAGCAGTAGGCGAAGCCGAGACCGGTGTGGGCCGAGTCCGTCAGCACTCGGACGAGGACGACTTCGACGTGCGTCGCGGGTTGTGGATCTTGCGCCGTGGGTAATGCCACGGGCCGCAAGAGCGGTACGTTCAACAGGTCGGTTTCGAGCTCGAGAATCTTCATTCGTGTGCAGTTGTAGGATAGGCCTCCAGGCCTGTCCGCATTGGATTTCCCGGACAGGCCTGGAGGCCTGTCCTACATTTGCGATTCACTCTCCCAAGTACGCCGCGCGGATACGCGGGTCGTCGGCGACGACGCTCGCTTTGTCGGTGAACGTGACTCGGCCGGTTTCGAGTACATAAGCGCGGTGGGCGATACGCAGGGCCATGCGGGCATTCTGCTCGACCAGCAGCACCGACATGCCGGACTTGTTGAGGTCGCGGATCACGTCGAAAATCTGCACGACGATTTGCGGGGCCAAGCCGAGCGATGGCTCGTCGAGCAAAAGCAACTTCGGCCGCGACATCAGCGCGCGGGCGATGGCCAGCATCTGCTGCTGACCCCCGGAGAGCAATCCGCCCGCTTGACCCTTGCGCTCGCGCAAGATCGGAAACATATTGAACATTTTCTCGAGATCGTCCGCGATGCCCGGCTTATCACCGCGGGTGAACGCGCCCATTTCCAAGTTCTCGAGCACCGTCAAGCGCGGGAAGATTTTGCGTCCCTCCGGCGATTGGCCCATGCCGAGTCGGACGATCTTGTGCGCGGGCACACCGGCGAGATCGTGGCCGTCGAAACCGATGCGTCCCGCCCGGAGTTTCACCAAACCCGCGATGGTCATCAGCGTCGTCGTTTTGCCGGCGCCGTTGGCACCGATCATGGCGACGATTTCGCCTTGCTCGACGTTGAGCGACAAATCGTGCAGGACATCGATGGGGCCGTACCCCGAGCGGATGGCTTCCACCCGCAATAAATCGGGCATCAGGTCACCTCTTCTTTGCCGAGGTACGCCTCAATCACCTTCGGGTTGCGGCCGATCTCGGCGGGCGTGCCCTCGGCGATTTTCACGCCGTAGTCGAGCACCGCGATGCGGTCCGAGATGCCCATCACGAGGTTCATATGATGCTCGATGAGCAGCACCGTCATCCCGCGGTCGCGGATCTTGCGGATCAGTTCCATCAGCCCTGCCGTCTCGCTCGGATTCATCCCCGCGGCCGGTTCGTCGAGCAGCAGGAGCGTCGGCCCGGTGGCGATGGCGCGGGCGATTTCGAGCCGGCGCTGATCGCCGTAGGGTAGGTTCTTGGCCAACCGACCCGACACGCCGTTGAGGCCGACGAACTTCAAAAGTTCGATGGCTTTCGACTCAGCATTGCGTTCCTCTTTTCGCATCCCCGGCATCCGGCACGCCATGGAGAACACATTGCGGCTGAGCGTGCGATCCATCCCCACGAGAATGTTCTCGAGCACGGTCATGTTCTGGAACAAGCGGATATTTTGAAACGTCCGGGCGATCCCGGTCTTGGCGATTCCATCGGGCGTGCGCCGGTTGCGATTCCAAACGACGAATGCCGCGAGAGAGCCGAGCAGGAAGCCGCTGCCGGTGGCGAGGAGCATCCGACGGGTGTGGCGGGCTTGCCGTTCGGCGGTTCTAGGGAACTTCGCGAACGCTTTCTCGGCGTTCTCAAGTTTGTCAAACTTCTCAAGAGTCTTTTCGTTCAATTCGATTGCCAAACCATTGAGCGTCTGCTGGGCCACCAATAACTCGTCGGCGAGTTGCCGCGCGGCTTCTTCCGATTCGACCGCGGCTATCGTATCGCCTTCCAAATCGAATACTTCCCAGCCGGGGTCGAAGGGGGCCTTCGCATACCCCGGTTTGCCGAGGAGGTATCGGCTCAGTGCGGTCGATGCGGGGCCGAATTCAAACGGGGCACCCGGTGCTGCGAAAGGTTTGCGTACCGTGGTCGTCCACATCGGTTCGACTTT
>JAYTBD010000816.1:0-2905 GCA_043737155.1 Fimbriiglobus sp.
TGACAAGGTCGGCCCGGCTGTTCGGTCGGCGGGCGAACCGACGGCCCCGGTGACCACACTCATGACGCCGACACGGACGCCCTCTCGCTTGTACACGCGATGGCGTCGGGAGACACCGGAGCGTGTTCTTGATCCGCTCGGTCACAAAGCCGATGGCCTGACCTCCGCTGGCGGGCAGGCCCGTGGTTCTTAACGCCCCGCCGACGACGTAGCGGACGGCGACCGCTGATGGATATGGACGAAGCCTCTTACTTGCGGCGGTAGTTGCGGAGGATGGCGTCCAAGCGAGCCTTGTCCACGTCAGACTCCCGACCTTGGACGAACTCGGGTTCGTTGATTTTGGTGGGCAATGCGGTGAAGACGAGGTCGAAACTGTCGGAGCCGGCCTCCCAGACGTGCAAGGAATACTCGGCGATATCCGAGTGGTCCTTTTTGGCGTACGAGGCGGTTGGCGGTCCACTCTCGGCCACCACGTCGTCGAGGTAGGTCTTGCCGGTCCGCTTGTTCCCGGAGTTGCGGCTCTTGGATTGAGAGCCGGACTGGTACGACCCGCCAGACGAGGTGGCGTTCCCGCCGCTCTTGTCCCGAGCGACCGTGTGCAGCACGCCACCGACGGCCAGGATCGCCGCCAACATCAAGCCCGCAACCCCCGCCAAAGCCGGCGTGCCGAGTCGGTCCAGCGGCCCCGGCTTGTCACCGTCGGCGAACAGGGCCTTCACGTCGGGGGAGCGGAACGTCCACAACGCCCAAGCCCCGAGGGGGACGCCGGCCATCAGTCCGAGTACCCAAACAATCGTCCAGCCCGACGCGAACACATACCAGCCGAACGCGGTCGCCGCCAGGATCGCCGCCGCCGGGGCCGCGACGGAGTACCGGAGGCGGGCCGTCAGCGCGGTGGCCACCACCCCGAGAACGCTGTGGGACAGGGCGAACGCCGTCAGAAGATGGAACCGCAGGTCGTGCCTGTCCGCGACGGCTTGCATCACGCCGAACAGGCTCAGGGCGAGCGTGGAGCCGAAGACGGCCAGCATCCCCAGCACCGGCACTGCGATCTTAGGCGGCAGCCCCTTGGCCCCGAGCAGCCTGCCGACCACCACCGCCGCGGGGTCGGCGGGAGTCGCCTCGCGGTCCACGACCCCCACAGACCTACCGCTCGGGGCGGTGGCCGGGGCCGGCGGCGGGCCTTGGCTGAATTCGAAGGCGTTGGCCGGTGCGGTCGGCGGCGGTGTGACCACGCTGGCCGCGAACAGCCCCTTGATTCGTGACGCCGCGACCCACCTGCCGTCGGCACTCTTGCTCACCAAATCGACCGGCAGCAGTTGGCCGCTGACGGTCATCTGCTTCAACTGGGCCGGGCTGAACGGCCCGTACTTTTGCCCGTCTCGCTGCGTGTACCACTGATCTGCCATTGTCAGAGCCTCCGAGGTTGGTCGAGTCTCGTCCCACCCCCTGATGAGCGAGGGCGAGCAATGAAAACGGGCCACGGAGTGGCGGAGAAAATGTTGACCTGTACTACGGGCTGGGGGTCACATTTGGAGATGGGGTCGTTGTTCGGGTGATGAAGGCGCTCACTTCCCCTTGGAGAATCATTTCTTGTCGGCGAAAAATTCCTTGGCCCAGTCAGGATCAGGCACGCCAGAAATCATTAGTTTTCGATAAATGTTGGGTGCTCTGAATGCCGCGAGCGTGAATACGCATTTGTCGTGATGTTTGGCCCCCCTTTTTGCCGAAACTTCTTTTCCGCCTATCTCAAGGCCGACTAATTTAGGCGTAAAAAACCATTTATTGATTGGTAAAAGCTTGCCGACTAGTTCTTTGGCAGGTTGTGATATGATTATTTCTTGTCCGTCCTGGTAAGCTATGAGTCGATCCCCCGCGACGTAGTTGTAGGTTAAATTAAGTGCACAGTCTCCGAAAAATGCGATATGTCCGTGCGAGCCACATGTGACTTCAAAAGAAATTGAAGCCTATCGGTACTTCGCAACATGCTTGATTTCACACCCTCCCTTCACTGTCAGTGTGCCTTTTTGCACTGCGGGTTTGACCTCGTCATCGAACTCGAAATCTTTCAACTGCTTGGCGTCCGAGAAGTCGTAAGCCAACTTCATTTCGCCCGTCTTCGGGTCGTAGCTCGGGCGGGTCTTGCCCGTGTTGAACTTCAACTCCCAACCCTTCGGCAGGACGAACGGCTCACCCTTCTTCTCCTCCCCCGGTTCGCCCTTGCCGACCTGCGCCAGCCGCTCCTCCAAGTCCCGGATCGCCGTGTCGAGCAGGGCCTGGTCGGCCTTGTCCTTGGCCGCCGTCCGCTTCACTTTGAGGGTTTTGACGGCGTCCTTGACGGCTTCCTCGCCGGGGGTGTCGGCGGGGACCGCCGTGGAGCAGGCGGCGAGGAAGAACACGACACTGAGCAGGGGACGACGCACGACGCACCTCGGTTGAGACAATGAACGGGGGCCTTCACCTTGAAGAAGAGCGAAACTCGCACTCGAAACGGGGCCAACATTGTCAGGATATTCCGCCGACGGATTACTGGCCCGTACAACGTGTCGAGACTCGCTCCCCCAGATGGGGCCAACGACGGAGTGCCCATGACCGCCGACACGGACGCCCTCCAGCGACTCCTCGACCACGCCGCCGTGGCCCGGCCCGAGGTGTACGACGAGCTTCTGCTGCGGGCCTGCGACCGGCTGCGGCTCCTGGCCCGCCGGCGGCTGCGGGGGTTCCCGGCGTTGCGGCGGTGGGTGGAGACGGACGACGTGGTGCAGCAGGCGATGCTCCGGCTCCACCGCTGCCTCGCCGAGGTGAAGCCGGCCACCGTCTCGGACTTCCTCGGGCCGGGCCACGGCGGCGTGGTCGAGGAGTCGCTGGAGGGCGTCCGTGTCGGCGGTCATGGGCACTCCGTCGT
>JAYTBD010000817.1:0-7133 GCA_043737155.1 Fimbriiglobus sp.
GGAGCAGGATCGGCATGCCGCCGCCGTAGGGGGAGAAGAGCACGCCCTTCGTGCCGATGAGGATCGACCCCTGGCCGGGGAACTTGTGCGGGGCGATCAATTTCAGCACGTCGGCGGAAGGTTTGCTCTGGCCGTTATACCATGTGAGCGTCACGGTTTTGGTCGTGTACTTCGTACCCGGGAAGATGAACTCGACCCGACAATTCAGGCCCCAATTCGTTTCGTTGGGTGCGTCGCCGGTGCTGACGATGGAGTTCGGATTGCCGACGCCGAGGGCCCCGAAGACGGGGTCGAGGATGTGGCAGCCCATGTCGCCGAAGGTGCCGGTGCCGAAGGCGAGGCGTTTGCGCCAGTTGCCGGGGTGGTAGTAACCGCCGCCGATGAAAGGGATCTCCGCGGAGACGCCGAGCCATTTATCCCAGTCCAAATTCTTCGGCGGTTGATCCTTGCGGTCGGGTCTCTTCGCGGCGTCGCCCCAGTCTTTGTTACTCCAGCTGTGCACGGCGCCGACCGCGCCGATCGCCCCGCCGTGGATGAGTTCTACGAGCGTCTTGTGTTCCGCGGCCGAGTGGATCTGGATGCCCATCTGCGAAACGATCTTCGCTTTGGCCGCGGCGAGCGTGAGCTGCCGGGCTTCGTAGATCGTCTGCGTCAAAGGTTTCTGCGTGTAGACGTGCTTGCCGCTCAGGATTGCCCGCATCGTCGGCGCCGCGTGCATGTGGTCGGGGCAGGAGATGTTCGCGGAATCGAATTTCTCCTTGTCGAACATCTCGCGCCAGTCGGTGTAGGTCTTCAAATCGGGGAACTTCTTTTTGAGTTCGGCGAAGCCCTTCGATTCGAAGGCGTTGCTGTCGACATCGGCGACGGCGACGAGCTTGAGGTGCTTGCTCGCGGTCAAGGACCCGAGGTCGGACCCGGCCATTCCGCCGGCGCCGACGCTGACGTGCAGCAGAGTTTCGCTCGGCGCGGCCTTGCTCCCACGGTACACGGACGGGAGGACGAGCGCGGCCGCGGCGGATTGAATCGCGGTGCGGCGGGAGATGGGAGAGGGCATGGATTCTCGGATTAGGCGAGCGGCACGGCGTGAGCGTGCCGTGGTTTTGAAGGTGGAAACACGGCACGCTCACGCCGTGCCGCTCGCCTCACATCCTTTACTTCAACTCTTTCAACTTCACATTGCGGAACATCACTCCGTCGCCGTGGCCGAGGAAGGCGAAGTGGCCCTTGGTACGGTCTTTGCCTGGGTGCGGGCTTTTCGCCATGTACTCCGTGATCTTGGACAAATCGGCGTCGAGGATCTTCGTGCCGTTGAGTTCGACTTGAATCGTGCTGCCTTTGACCGTGACGACTTGGTAGTTCCACTCGCCGATGGGTCGCTGAAACCCGCGGGCGGCGGCGGCCATGCCGTAGGCGCTGCCGTGGGCTTGGCGCGGGTCGATCCCCTTGTAATCGTCGTCGAGCACTTGGAGTTCGGTCATCCCGCCGTAAGCGCCGTCCCCTTTGCCGGGGTAGCGGATCCCGAGGCCGTTGTTGCCGTTCTTCGGGAGTTTGATTTCGAGGGCGACTTGGAAATCGGCGTATTCGTCTTTGGTGAACAGGATGCCGCTCGTGCCTTTCTTGCAGGCGATCGTGCCGTCGACCACTTCGTAATTATCGACCGCGCCGGTCCACCCGGTGAAGTCTTTGCCGTTGAACAGATCGGTGAAGCCGGCACCCGTCTTCTCCGCGAGAAACTTGTTCGCCTCGTCCGCGGGGATTTCGCGGATGAAGATGTTCCGCCAGCGGATGTCGAGCTTCGGCGGGTGCGTCTGGAAGAGAACCGCGGCCGCCTTCGGCACCGGGGCTTTGCGATCCCAGAAATTCTGCAGCCGGGCGTGGTCGACCACGAGCTTGTCGTTGAGGTGCACGGTGCAGTGTTCGCCGACGACCCGGATGCGGAACGCGTTCCATTCGCCCGCCGGCTTGTCGGCTTTCACCAGCGGATCGCGGCCGGGCGATTCCGCCGGCTGATTGTTCCACAGCCCGCCGCTCCCCTTCGCTTTGCCGAGCCGTTCGCCCGGATCGGGTTCGCTCGGATCCCACACTTGGATTTGCGGCATCGTCTTCGGATAGATGCCGCTGTCGACCGTGCCGGCGATCTTGTATTCGACGAGCAGTTCGTAATCGGCGTAATCCTTCTCGGTGGCGAGGTAGGCCCCGGTGCCCTTGTTCACGAGTTCGCCGTCCTCGATGGTCCAGTGCTTCTTCAGGTCTTCGGTCCACGCCTCGAACTTTTTCTTCTTCTCATCGGGGCCGAGTTTCGCGAGGTCGACGGGGCTACCGCCCTTCTCGTGGATCGCCCAGCCCTTGAAGTTCGTGAAATCCTTGCCGTTGAACAATACGGTGAAGCCTTTGGGCGGGGTCGGCTCGGCGGCGCCGGCGAACGCGGGGAGCGCCAGCGCGACCGCGGCGGCAAATAGGGAACGGAGCACCATCGGGAACCTCGGGACGGGAGGGGAAGCGGACTGTGATGATACGCGGAACAATTCCCCGCCGCCAGCGTTTACAATGGGAGCGTGCACCTGTAGATGTTGGCATCTGCCCTCCTTCTGGCTGATTGCTGTTATCTGATCGCTGACAACTGTCCCATTCAAAACCTTTTGAAACGAGACAGTATTCAGCGGACAGATATCAGCAAGATCATGCCGACACGAGTTTTGGAGAGTGCCAAAATCCAAAGGCGCACCCCAATGGAATGGTGCCTCACGATTTTGGTGGTACGTTCTTCTGGAACCACAAGCGTGAGCGCGTGGGTGAGGATGGAAGCAACCTTCCGTTTCTCACCCACGCGCTCACGCTTGTGGTTCCAGAAGAAAATGCGACGCGGGCAAGTCCGCAGGCACATCCCACTGGGATCCGATCCGATTCCCCCGCCGAGGTCCGCCATGTTCGTTTCCCTCGTGCTGGCCGCGATATTGATCGGCGCCGAGCAGTCGAAGAGCGCTAAGGAAGCGCTGCAGCCGTTCAACGGATTGATCGCGGCATGGAAGGGCACCGGCTATCCCGACGGCACCCGCGAGGAGAGGGCCAAGGGCTTCTGGGTCGAGAAGATCGACTGGGCTTGGCAGTTCAAAGGGGACGACGCATGCTTGAAATTGACCATCGCCGACGGCAAGCACTACACGGGCGGCGAACTGCGCTACCTCGCCAAGACCGACGAGTACGAATTGAAACTGGCGACGACCGCAAAGGCGGTGGAGACGTTCGTCGGCAAACTGACTACGGGGAAGCAGAAAGAAGTGATCTTGATGCTCGAGCGCACTACCGAGACGCAGACCCAGCAAATCAGCTTCACCCTGCTGCACAGCAACCGCTACCTGTACCGACTCTCGGTGAAGCCGAAGGACGCGAAGAACTTCGCGCGCCTATATCAAGTCGGGGCGACGAAAGAGGGCGAGCCGTTCGCCGAGGCGAACAAAGGACCGGAGTGCATCGTCTCCGGCGGTCGCGGTACGATGAGCGTCGGGTACAAGGGAAAGACGTATTACGTCTGCTGCTCGGGCTGCAAGGACGAGTTCAACGCCGACCCGGAGAAGTACATCAAGCTCGCCGTAGAGAAGAAGAAGTGACCCCCCCGAGCCGGGTGGCGTGAGACCCCGGAGTCTTTGAAGTTCCCAGACTCCGGGGGCTTACGCCACCCGGCTCGCCATCGCCCTCATCCTTGCACCGGCATACACACCTGCTCCAGCAGCTTCTCCGCTTTCTCCTGGATCAAGTCGGCCAGATTCGGCACCGGCGCCCCGGCGGGCAAGGACTCCCGGATCGCGCTCAGCCAGCGCGGGAAGCTATAGAGCTGGGCGTAGCCATCCAGCGACACCGGCTCCAACCGCGCGTGCTTGCCGTTCCGCTCGGCCTCGGCCCACAGCGTCTTGCTCTTGCCGGTCATGTTCAAGTCGTCTTCGGGCCGCAGTAGAATCAGGTGGTCGATCACCTGCGGTTGCACGTCCATGACGCCGAGCTTGATTTCCAGATCCTTCGGCTTGCCGGCGCCGCGGGCGAGGAACAGGCCCACGCCGACCTTCCACGGTTGCCCATCCTTGCAAGCCCAGTGCGCCAAGCTGACGACGCCGTAAGTCGGGTGTTCGCCGAACGGCCATTCCGCCACGACGTGCTGCAGCCGCCATGGGCCGACCTTCACGCCGTGCTCGTGGCAGGTGCCGAGGAACGTCCCGAGCGCCGCTTGCAACTCGCGGGTCGCCCCCGTGAGCGCGCCTTCCGGTTCGAGCTTGCGCTTGGCGGCGCGGTACTCCTGATCCCACAAGTCGCCCATGCCCGCGGCTGTGAGCATCGACGGACGGTTCGGCTGGAACGGCGTCGCCGGGGTCGGGGCGATGCCGACGAACTCGTTCGGGTTCTCCTCCGGCGGCCGGTCGAGTTCCTGAATCAGATCGTCGATCGGATCGTTGGCCGGGGTCTCGATCACGTCGATGTTCTTAATCGTGATGCCCGACGGCTGCACCTCCGGCTCTTTGCCGAGGAGCGCATCGATCCGGTTCTGCTTGTCGGTCGGCGTCATCATCGCCGAGATGTCGGTGCCCTGCGGCGGGGTGAACTCCGCGGGGAACTCGCCGAAGTCGTGGACTCGGTTCACCGGCTTCTCGAACTGCACGCTCGCTTCGACGCTCGCGGTGCGGTTCTCTTCCGGCCCGTAAATGATGTGGTCGAACAAGTGCCGGAACTGCTGGAGCATGTCGCGCAGCGTCGGTTCGGTCCGGGCGATGCGCTGGATCTGCTCTTCGGTGAACGGGTGCAACTCGGGCAAGCCGCCGCCGGGGACTTCGTCGAGCACCGGGCGCAGCCGCGCTTCGACGACCTGTTTCACGAGGTCCGCGGTCGGAGCTTCGAGGCGCAGCGCTTTCACCGTGCCGTACTTCGGAACGTGCACCGGGTTGTTGAGTCGATCCTGAATGTACCCATCGAGACTCGGCACGAAGCGGTTCCACAGGCCGCGCTCGGCGAAGATCAGGATGCACAGCCCGTCGATCTGGTGCATGACTTGGACGATGCCGGCGAAGAAGGCCTCCGCGATCTTGTGGGCATCGTCGCTGCGACGGGCCAGCAGCAGGTCTTCGAGTTGGTCGAAGGCCATGACGACGGGGATCTTCAACCCGCGGAAGACGTCGGTGAGCACCTTCAACTGCGCCAGCACCAAATCCTGCCGCGTCGGCCGCACTTTGAAGTCGAGTTCCGCGAAGCCGTAGGTGAGGAAGCTGGCGAGTTCGGACTCGTCACCGAGCAGTGTCGCTTTGGCGAAGCCCTGCAAGATGCTCCGGCGCATCAGCCCGGCGGTGTTGTGCGCTTCGGTCTTCTGAGTGTGCGCGACGCACAATTCATAGGCTTTCGCCGGGGTCAACCCCGCATCGTGCAGCGCTTGACCGAGCGGCATCGGCACCCGCGCGAAGTTGGCGTAGCCCGACAGATTCTCGACGAGCCACTCGGCGCGCTCGCCGGCTTGGCCACCGCCCAACCCCAAGCGCTTGCCCCAGCGTCCGAGGCCCGGCGGCGGGAAGAGATCGAGCTTCTGCTCCGCGGTGAGGTCGCGCAGCGCCAACCCGAGCTGCCGGCGGACGAGTTGATCGCCGACGTACTCGATGGGACGGACGCCCTTCTGCTTACCGCCGCCCAATAGCGTGTCGATGATCTGGAAAAGCAAGTACTCGAGGAAGTCTGTGTCCTTCTGATAGATGCCGGGGGTGACGAGCAATTGCCATTGGCCGCCGCCGCCGTGCTTGATGCTGTGCAGGAGGTGGGTCTTCCCGGCCCCCTTATTCCCGAGGATGGGCACGACTTCGCTGTGCGTCATCGGGTCGTAGCGGTACAGGTCGATGATGGCGTGGAGCAGATCGCGCTCCGCGGCGAACAGGTCGGCGACGTGGTAGCGGGCGCAGACTTCGTCGTCCGGGTTGCGCGCGAAGTAATTGCGGAACGGGTTGCCGGCGCGCTTGAGGAACTCGCGGGCGTTCTCGGCGACGGGCGGTCGGGTCAGGGTGGTCGTCATCGGTGGCCTCTCCATGGCAATCGAAACGGGAATCCTTCAGAGCCGGAAGCGTGAGCGACGGTTCGTATTAGCGCGCATTGGCGTAGTAACTCACCTCGTGGCCGATCATCAAGGCGAAGGCCGGCTCCGGGAGCGTGTAGAGCGGGCCGGTGTACGGGTGCAAATAGATGCGCCGCTCGTCGTGGAGTTGGCGCAAGGCATCGTGGAACAAACCGATGCTCGGCGCCGGGTCGAGCGTGCTCAGGCTGCGGAACAACTCCGGCAGCGGACAATCCCGCGTCACCCCGCCGCGGCTGGCCCAATCGGCAAGCCGCGTCACCAATCGCTCGGCGAGTTCCCCGGAATCCCACACCGGCGACATAACCGCGACCGAGCCCTCGCGCTCCCACGCGGGCACTTCCACGGGGACCGGCTGGCGGCTGACGACGACTTGGGGCAGCACGGATCGGATCCTCTCGGTCATGCCCGCGAGGCTCGCGGCCATGCGGTCGGCGGTGGTCAACAGCATCTGCACTTCGCCGCGCCGCTCTTCGAGCACGCGGACGAAATCTTCGAGCACCTGCTTCGGCGACGCTTGCTCCAGCAGGTAGACCAACCCCTTCGGCGACGCCGTGCAGTACTCGGCGCTCCCCTTGCCCAGCGGCACTCGGCGCAGCACCGTCAACAGGCCATCGTCGAGGGCTTTTTTGGCGGCGTGCTTCGCGGTCGCCGTCGCGGGAAATAAACCCGGCGCAGTCTTGGTGCTCAGCAGCGCGCAACCGTCGGGGTGGGCCGCGGCCCGCGACAGCGCATCGAGAATGAGGGGGGTGAGCTTATCGGCCAAGGGTCCGCATCCGTGCAGCCGTGGGGGAATCCGTCGAATGGGCATCCTAAAGCGAATGCGGAATTCGATGCAAGCCGAAGTGGGTGGCGAGCGCACCTATGGCTGAATGCTGTTACCTGATCGCTGACCGCTGTCCCATTCGAAACCTTTTGAAACGAGACAATCAGCGGTCAGAGATCTGAAGTGGACCCCATTCACTGGACCAAAAACCGCTTCGCATAAGGTGGAGTCATCGGCTGTCTCGGCAACCCCGGGAAGGTTCGGCCGACGCTC
>JAYTBD010000818.1:0-2899 GCA_043737155.1 Fimbriiglobus sp.
TCGGGCAGTTGGCGGCGAAGGAACGAGGCGAGGTGTTTGGAAATCGCGGCGTCGGCGACGTAGGGCAGGCCCATTTCTTGGAGGCCGGCGCGGGCCGCGCGCTCCGGTTCCGCATCGTAGGGCACCCGCGGGAAGAAGCCGTCGAACAACGCGGCGCGGATGTCGTCGGCGGTCACCGTCGCGCTCAGCGTCCCCGCGATCACGGAGCGACCTTTGCCCATCACAGTGACGGTGTATTCCGCCGGCGCCAACGGGCCGAGCAGCGCTTCCTTCGCCCCCCGACAGGCTTGGACGAGCGTGCCGAACTGCCCCGCGTCGAGCTTCTGCGTCAGCTTCCCCTCGACCGCTTTGGCGAGCGCGAGGTCCATGTTGTCGCCGCCGAGCAGCAGGTGATCGCCGACCGCGTCGCGCAGGAACGACAACTCGCCGCGATCCTCGGCCGCGCGGATCAAACTGAAGTCGCTGGTGCCGCCGCCGACGTCGATGACGACGCAGCGCATCCCCGGTTTCAACTGTCCGCTCTCCGCCGCGGTGTGCATCCCGAGCCAGCAGTAAAACGCGGCCTGCGGTTCTTCGAGCAGCGTCACGAACTTCAATCCCGCCTGCACCGCGGCCTGCGCCGTCAGGCTCCGGGCCATGTCGTCGAAGGACGCCGGCACCGTCAGCACGACCGGGCATTCTTCGAGGCGATCCTCCGGTTTCCGATTCGGCGCCGCGTTCCACGCATCGACGAGGTGCTTCAAATACCGCGCCGACACCGTCAGTGGCGAGAGCCGTTCGACCTCCGGCGGCGCGGCCCACGGCAGCAGCGGCGCCGTGCGATCCACGCCCGGATGGCAGAGCCACGACTTGGCGCTCGAGACCAACCGCCCGGCGATCTTAGCCCCATGAATGCGCGCGAATTGGCCGACGACATCGGCGGCGCCCGCGTCCCACGGCAGCGCGGTGGCACCGGCCGGGAGATCGTGCGGCCCCGGCCGATAGAGGAACGACGGCAGCAGCGGTTGCGCGCCGACCTGCCCCGCCGCGACCAACTGCGGCACGGGGAAGGTTTGCAGCTTGACGGCCTTGCCCTTGGCTAGCGTATCGACGAAGGCGAGCGCCGAGTTGGTCGTGCCCAAGTCGATGCCGATGAGGTAGCGAGCCATGCCGGAATCCCGTATCAACAAGGCCATGAACGCGAAGTCACCGACTGTTCTAGGGCTGGACGTCGGCGGGGCGAATATCAAGATCGCCTCCGAAGTCGGCCTCGCGGTCTCAATTCCATTTGCACTCTGGAAACAACCGGACAGATTGCCGGCGGTTCTCGCGTCGCTCGTCGAAGGTTATTCGAAGCACGGAGACTTCGCCGAGATCGCCATCACCATGACCGGCGAGCTTTGCGACTGCTTCACGACGAAGCGCGAAGGGGTGAACCGGATTTTGGACGCGGTGGAGTTCGCTGCGGCGGGGAAACCGGTCCGGGTCTGGAGCACTACTGACAGCTGGCTGTCAGTGTCGAACGCACGTCTGCAGCCGCTGGCGGTGGCCGCGGCCAATTGGCATGCGTTGGCCACGTTCGCCGGGAGATTCGCGCCGGTCGGCAAAGCATTGCTCGTCGACATCGGCAGCACGACGACAGACATTATTCCTCTCGAAAACGGAGTACCAGTCCCTGAAGGACGCACCGATTTCGACCGCTTGGAGTCGGGCGAACTCGTCTATCTCGGTGTCAAACGCACACCGGTGATGGCCTTGGGGGTGCCCAACGTTTGCGCGGAGTATTTCGCAGACACGAGAGATGTGAACATCGTGCTGAATCACATTGCCGAGGAGCCGGACGCGATCGATACGGCCGATGGCCGGCCGGCCACGATGTCGTATTGCTTGGCCCGTTTGGCGAGAATGTTGGGCGGTGACCCCGAGTCGCATTCGGAAGCGAGTCTGCGATCCACCGCAGCACACTGGTTTCGACACTCGAAAGAACGGATCAGTGATGCCATCCGTGTCGCTGTCAACGGAGATGCTAATCGCATCGAGAGGATTGGCGGATCGCAAATCCTCATCATGGGCGGAGCAGGAGAGTGGATGGTCCGAAAAGCGTGGTGGGGAGTCGATCTCGAATTCACTGGCAGAATGTCCCTCGCTGACGAATTGGACGAGCCGATCTCCGCGTGCGCCCCGGCGTATGCCGTCGCGGTGCTCGCCTCGGAGATGCCGCGATGATCGTCGCGAAAGTCGGCGGCAGCCTGTACGACTGGCCCGATCTCGGCCCGGCGCTGACAGCGTGGCTCGCCCTCCAATCCGAGCCGGTGCTGCTCTTCCCCGGCGGCGGCGAAGCGGCCGATGCGGTGCGCGGTTGGGATCGCGTCCACGACCTCGGCGAGGAAGCGGCCCACTGGCTGGCCATCCGCTCGCTCTCGCTCGGGGCGCACTTCCTCCATCGATTGCTGCTGCAATTGCCCATCGTCGAAGCGCCGCTGCCGGGGATACTCGATCCGCATCCGTACTTCCGCGCGCGCGATGGCCCGCCGCACACGTGGAGCGTCACCACCGACTCGCTCGCCGCGTGGACGGCACGAGAGTGCGACGCGTCGAAATTGGTCCTGCTGAAATCCGCGGATGCGCCCCCAGGAGACTGGGCCGAGTGCGGGTACGTGGATGCGTACTTCGCTACCGCGGCGGCGGGCGTATCGGTGGAAGCGGTGAACCTGCGCGTGTGGACCCCGGCGAGCCGGACCGCGTGAGCGGTCGGGTGGCTTCCGAAATCGGTATCCCTTTGTCCCTATCGGGACACCCGACCGCTCACGCGGTCCGGCTCGCCGGGTCGGCCTCCCTCTTTCCATAAAACATCCGCTCCGTCCACCCGCGTCAGGGAACCACTCGTGCCCGATCCCAGTTCCATCGACGGCTTCGGCCC
>JAYTBD010000819.1:0-7120 GCA_043737155.1 Fimbriiglobus sp.
GGCACCGTCTCTCTGCCGCACGACAGCTCGATCCGGGTGGGCATGCACTGCACCAACTGAGTTCGCCGAGCGGCTTCTTGAACAATAACCCGCAGCAAGGCAAGCGAACCATGAATGCAAAAGTTGTACTGCTCCTCGCTGTGACTTCACTCTTCCCCGGCTTAGCCCGAGCCCAGTCCCCGGTCACATTCGACCACAAAGACAGCAGCCTCCAGATCCTGATCGACGGCAAGCCGTTCGCCACCTACGTCTGTCAGGATCTCAACGTCCTGCGGCCCTATTTCGCCCGCGTCCACGCCCCCAACGGCAAGCAGGTTACTCGCGACCACCCGCCAGTCGAGGGCAAGGACGCCACTGACCACCCCGCCATGCACCCCGGACTTTGGCTCGCCTTCGGCGACGTGAGTGGGGCCGACTTCTGGCGAAACAAGGCCACCGTCAAGCACGTCGAGTTCGTCGAGGAGCCGAAGGCCACCAAGGACAGCGGCAGCTTTGCGGTCAAAAACCGGTACTTATCGGGCGAGAAGACCGTCTGCGAAGAGGTCTGCCGGATCACCATCAGCGTGCGACCGGGCGGCATCCTGATCGACTGGGCCTCGGAGTTCACCGGCCCCAAGGATTTCTCGTTCGGCGATCAGGAAGAGATGGGCCTCGGAGTCCGGGTTGCAACCCCGCTCACGGTCAAGAACGGCGGGCAGATCCTCAACAGCGACGGCTCGAAGAACGAGAAGCAGGTCTGGGGCAAGCAGGCCGACTGGTGCGACTACGGCGGCGTGATCGACGGCCAGCCCGTGGGCGTGGCGCTGATGCCCGACCCGAAGAACTTCCGCCGCTCGTGGTTCCACGCAAGGGACTACGGCGTGCTAGTCGCCAACCCGTTCGGACAGAACGCCTTCACCAAGGGCGAGAAGAGCAAGGTAGTCGTGCGGAAGGGCGAGACGTTCCGGCTGCGGTTCGGCGTCCTCGTTCATTCGGGCAAGGCCGATGTCGCCGCCACATACAAGGAGTGGCTCGCCGCCCTCCCGTGGGTCGAGGTGTCGAAGGACAAGAAGGGGTTCGTGCTGCAACCGTCCGAGAAGCCGTTCGTCCCGTGGGGCTTCAACTACGACCACGACGAGAAGGGCCGGTTGATCGAGGACTACTGGGAGGGAGAGTGGCCCAAGGTCGAGGCGGACTTTGCCCAAATGAAAAAACTTGGGGCGAACGTCGTCCGGGTCCACCTGCAACTCGGCAAGTTCATGGACGGCACAGACAAGCCCAACGGGAAAGCGCTCGACCGGCTGGCAAAGCTCGTGCGGCTGGCCGAGACCACCGGCCTCTACCTGAACTTGACGGGACTCGGCTGCTACCACAAGAAGGACGTTCCGGCGTGGTACGACAAGCTGGCCGAGAAGGATCGCTGGGACGTGCAGGCCCGATTCTGGGAGGCGGTGGCGGGCCGGTGTGCCGACAGCCCGGCCATCTTCTGCTACGACCTGATGAACGAGCCGGTCGTCCCCGGAGGACGCCGCGAGGACGACGACTGGCTCGGCCCGGCGTTCGGCGGGAAACACTTCGTTCAGTTCATCACGCTCGATCAGAAGGAGCGGCTACGTCCCGACGTGGCTCGCCTGTGGGTCGATCACCTTGTCGCCGCCGTCCGCAAGGTTGATAAGCGGCACCTCGTCACGGTGGGTCTCGTGGACTGGAGTTTGGACCGCAAGGGGCTGACCTCGGGGTTCGTACCCGAGAAGGTGAAGGAGAAGCTAGACTTCGTGTCGGTCCACCTCTACCCCGAGGCCGGTAAGCTCGACGAGGCGACGAAGACGCTCAAAGGCTTCTGGGTCGGCAAGCCCGTGGTCGTCGAAGAGACGTTCCCCCTCAAATGCTCGCCGAAGGAACTCGACGAATTCATCGAGAAGTCGGGGAAGGACGCAGCAGGGTGGGTCAGTTTCTATTGGGGCAAGTCGCCCGAACAACTACGCCGGTCGAAGGAGATCGGGGACGCCATCCTGTTGCAGTGGCTCGAACTGTTCGAGAAGCGGGCCAAGACAATCACGAAGTGACCGCTGTGAGTAAACGGGGGCAGACCATGCCGAGGAAGCGACACGCTCGGCGACAACTACCCACTGAAACTGACCGGGTCGCAGCGGGAGTCACTGCTCCACCATACTCGGCTCAAGCGGGCCATCAAGCAAAAGGTCGAGAAGGCCGATGAGAGGAGGCAGACGATACTCGTCACCCGGAAAGAACTCGACGACTTGAACGACGAAATTGCCCAAGCCGCTGTGTACGCCACCGGCACGGACATGAAACGGCTCCTCGCCGTGCAGCGAAAAGTCACCGAGTTGTTCGAGGCCGTCGAAGATGCCGCATCGCTGGCCGTGACCCGAGCCGCCGCTAGACGCCCCGCCCAAACCTCGGTTTGCTCTTTCAGTTCAAGACAACTCTGCTGGATATCAAACCGGTGATCTGGCGGCGGATACCGGTGCCCAACTGCACCCTCGACGTGCTGCACCTCTACATCCAAGCAGTGTTCGGCTGGTGGAAATACCACTTGCACCAATTCGAGATCGACGGCGTGCTGTACGGCCCGCCCGAGCCCGATGGCATGGATTTCGGACTAGAGACGGCGGGCGAGAGCGAGGCGGTGTTGAGCGCCTTGTTACCGAAGTCGAGAAGGAAGGCCCGCTGGATCTACGAGTACGACTTCGGCGACGGCTGGCGGCACGATGTTCTGTTCGAGGGGTTCCCGCCAGCCGAACTGAAGGCGAAGTATCCGTTGTGTCTCGAAGGGGCGAGGGCCTGCCCACCCGAGGAACTGCAGGCCTCGCTGCGGTTCGACTTCGCGGCGGCGGACCGAAGGACAGACCAGACACCCCCTTGGTGACAGGGTGCCTTTCAATGCGGTCCAGATGCGTCACCGCTCGCCGGAGGACCGCGTTTGATCCTTTGGGACGGCACCAATCGCGGCCCGCACCCCCCACCGTCCGAGGATGGTCAGGGCGAACAGGCCGATCAGCCCGACGAGGAGTGCCGACAGTTCCCGTCCCATCCCGGCCGCCGCACCGACCGCCGCCGTTAACCACAGACCCGCAGCCGTGGTCAACCCCTCCACACGCCCCACGGTATCGTCTTTCCAGATGCACCCCGCCCCGAGGAACCCGATCCCGGCGACCAGCCCTTGCAGCACCCGGGTGACATCCGCCGGCGATGCCCCGGCCTGTTGGGGGACGGCCACGAACGCGGCCGCCCCGACCGAGACGAGCAGGTGGGTGCGGACCCCGGCCGCCTTCCCGGCCCGCTCCCGGTCTCGCCCGATCAGCCCGCCGAGGGTGGCCGCGATCAAGAGTCGGAGGGTGAGTTGCGCGGCTTGAACCGCCGAAAGGTCGGAAAACTCCGCCGCTAGCCCGTCGATGACGGCACCCATCAATCCCCCTCCGCACGCAGCGGCTTCAGATTGCCCATCACACTTAACGCCCCCACGGCGAAGGTGGTGCTTCTCAGCATATTCCCTCGAAGCCCGCAGGAATTCTCTCTCCTTCAACCGCCACCGTCCTCCCAGTACAAGTCTGTAGAATTCAGGTCCGGTATGGAACTGAGGATAGCGATAGGATGGGAAGTCGAGAAAGCGGGAGTGAACCTCTCTCTGGCTACGTGGCCCCCTGGACGAGTTCGCGATGTTCGACCGGGAGCTGACGGCCGAGGACAGGATACTATTGCAGAAGAAGCCGGACCTGTAACCCAGCTCAAAAGCGAGGATCTTGGCGTTATGGTTAGGCGGGAGTACCGGTGACCCGTTCGGATTTTCCATCAGTTGTCAACGGACACGCTGTCTGGAATCGCGATGACCCAAATCACACATTTAGAGTCAGCGATGTCACTTGGGCCGCGGTTGGGAAACAGGGAACCCGATCTTCCCAATCGATGGTCGATCGTCCTGTAAATCAACGATGGATGGTCTCTCGGCCCGCTGTGACGCCCCTGAAACCTCTCCATTCCGTAGGCTTCTGAAAGTTCACCGCCGCACTCGTCGGCGGTGCTGCCGAGCCCGCGGGCATTCGCGGCGGAGGATACAGTCGATGTGGCTGGGGGACCGCCGGGGCAACTTGTTAGACTGGTCCACCCAGCAGTGGGTGCTGGCCACGGGCCGGCGCGTCGATCTCGTCGCCGATCCTTGGCTGGCCGGTCCTATCGGATCGACCCGCGGGATCGGACCCGACTACTTCGACCAGTGGGCGGCGGCCGAGAGTCTGGAGGTCAAGCGATTCCGGGCCGCCAAGGGAGTACTCCCCTCGTTCGCGGCACTGGGCGGTTCGGGATTTGACCCCTCCGCCGTCGCCCCGGCGGTCGCCGAATTCTACGAGCGGTCGGCCGACTTCGATGTGGATGTGTGGTCGGAGTGGAGCGGGCTCTTCCGGCCGTTCGGGTTTCTCGTCGCGGCCCTTTTCAGCCGGCGGCTCGATCAACTCAACCTGCCCCTGTCATCCCTCGACACCAGTTGGGGGATGACCAGCGAAGTGGTGCAGATCACCGCACCACGCACAGGCGAAGTGCGAGCGAACGCTTGGGTGCGAACTCTTGTCAAGACGGGGCGGATCACTTACGTGGGCAGCTACTCCGTCGCCACCCCGCCCGGGGCCGGCGGGCCGTGCGTCAAGACGGTGTTCCCGCTGCCGAACGGCAACGCGATCGTCGTCCTCCGCCCCGAGGCCATGCCCGACGGGTCGCTGGTACTGCTGTCGGAAGGCCGGCGGTTTGGCGACCCCGGCTTCTACTTCACGGTGACCCGACCCGACGGGTCGGTCGTCGCCCGATATTTGCGGAGCTTCCGCGAACGCATCCACGTTTACCCGGCCGAGGGCGGGGTGGTGCGAGCGGATCATACGATGTCGCTCTGGGGGATGCGGTGCTTGCAGCTACACTACCGCTTGCGGCGGGGCGGGGTGGGATCGGGCGGAAGGGACGCCGACACAGTCTCGGCGGTCATCGGCGCCTCGGGCTAACAACGCCTGGGGCGGACCGCCGCCAGATCGGCGGGTGACGAATCAAGAGGCGGGTCTTTCGGGCGCGAGTGCCA
The DNA here is from genome assembly GCA_043737155.1 of Fimbriiglobus sp. GTDB lineage: Bacteria > Planctomycetota > Planctomycetia > Gemmatales > Gemmataceae > JALHQU01. The sequence goes on from JAYTBD010000819.1 coordinate 5,060, forward strand.
GAGGAGTCGATTCATGCGGCCCCATGTTCTCCATCGGCGAGACGTGCTCCAACTCGGGGCACTCGGCACGGTCGGGCTGTCGCTGCCTTCGCTTCTGGCGGACCGCGCCCGCGCCGACCAGCGGCCGGGGGCGCGCTCGGGCAAAGCCAAGGCATGCATCCTCCTGTTCCACTTCGGCGGCCCGTCGCACCACGACACGTTCGATATGAAGCCGCTGGCTCCGGCGGAGGTCCGCGGCGAGTTCCGACCGATCGCGACGTCCGTGCCGGGCTACCGAATGTGCGAGCACCTGCCCTTGGTCGCGCGGCAAGCGCACCGCCTCGCGGTCATCCGCAGCGTCCACCATGCCGACCCGCAGCACAACAATGCCGGTTACCGCATGCTCACCGGCGCGGACCCGCCGCTCTTGGAAAACACGGTGGCCGCACTGGCGAAGCCGAAACCGGAGGACCACCCGCCATTCGGCGCGGTGCTCACCCATCTGCGGCGGTCCGCGGCCCCGTGGATTTCGCTGCCGTACGAGATGGTCAACGGTGTCCCCTACCCGGGCCAAGCGGCCGGCTTTCTCGGGGCGCGCCGCGAGCCGCTCTGGCTGAAGACGGACCCGAGCCGGGGCCACGACTTCGCGTTCCCGCATCTGGACTTGCCGCCCGGGTTGTCGCTGCCGCGCGTCCGCGATCGCGGGGGCCTGCTACGGGCGCTCGACCGCGGCGACCCGGCGTGTCCCGCGGCGGAAGATATGGCGTTGTACCAGGAGCGGGCGGCGGACCTGCTCACATCGGAGGCCACGAGGCGGGCACTGCGGCTCGACGCCGAGGCCCCGCGGATGCGCGACCGGTACGGGCGGAACGTGTTCGGGCAGAGTTGTCTGCTGGCACGCCGGCTGGTCGAGGCCGGGACACCGCTCGTGGCCGTGTACACCCACGGCCAAGACGGGTTCGATCCGACCCTGTCGTGGGACACCCACGCCAACAACTTCCGGGATCTCAAGGACAAGATCCTGCCCATCCAGGACCGCGGATACGCGGCTCTACTGGAGGATTTGGACGACCGGGCCCTCTTGGATGAAACGCTGGTGGTGTGGATGGGGGAGTTCGGCCGCACGCCCAAGATCAACGGCAACGGCGGGGGGCGCGACCACTGGCCCGACGTGTTCACGGCCGTCTTCGCCGGCGGCGGCGTCCGGGGCGGGATCACCCACGGGTCGAGTGATCGGATCGGCGCATACCCGGCGACGGACCCGGTGACGCCGCAGGATCTGGCTGCGACCGTCTACCACTGCTTGGGGGTCGACCCCAAGGCCGTGATTCGGGACCGGCAGGGCCGGCCATTCGAGGTCGCCTTGGGCGGCAAGCCGATCGGGGCGCTGATGACATGACCTTTTCGCGCTATTTCGACGTGCGGGGTCGCACGCTCTGGCGCCTGGGCTACTATGAGGGAGCCCGTTCCGGTCGGTATCTACATTCGTGCAATCAAACCGTTGGTGGCCGTCGGCCAGGGGAAAGTCGATGTCCCGCGAATCTTGAGAATGCTGACGCAGCTGGTGGACCACATCATCGAATTGGACGAGTGCGCCACGGACGCTCTGGAGGCCGCCCGGCAAAGCCGAATCTGCCTCGAAGCGCTCTCGGGGAAATGGAGAGCCAAGCCGCGGAGTTCTCCGGGGTCGCCCGGCGCGTGGACGTGTTCCGCATCGACGGCTTGTCGCCGCCTCTGAGCTGCATCGACCGCCAGTCGGGCACGGCGGCAGAACAGGTCCAGCTTAACGTGCTGCGGTACGAGATGGACGGCGTTTTGCTGCCGCCGTGGTTCCTGCTTCTCCTACACCATTGCCCATGCTCCACTCCGACCGCATCCGCTTGCTCTTCGGCCCTACGCCACTCCGCGGGTCCGGCTGGGGACTGTCCTGTTCGACCGGGCCCGCGACTGCGAAGTCCTAGTCTGGGGTCTCACGGACGCTCGTATCCCGTGGCCGATCGGGAAGCCGAAAGGCGGACGTGCAAGGTCGCTTGTAGTGTTCGGGGACCTGGCCGATGCCGTCCGTCGCGAGTCTGCTCAAGC
>JAYTBD010000820.1:0-2896 GCA_043737155.1 Fimbriiglobus sp.
CATCGGCATCGTCTACCCCGAGGCGATCCGCGAGAGCTACCCTTCGGTGACCAACACGATCAACCGCGTCGACCGGAGCGCCCGGCCGATGCACCTCGACTACACGAACTACCAAGGGACGGACCGCAAAGCGATCTACGAGGTGCAGGGGGATCGATTGACCATCTGCATCCCGATGCGTCTGCCCGACCGGCCGAAAGCGCTCGCCGCCGACGAGAGCAACTTGTTCTACACCTTCCGCCGCGTCAAGGAGTGATCGATGCGAACCCTGATCGCGCTCGTGATCGCTTCGACCGCGCTCGTCGCCGCGCCGGTGCCGAAAGAGTTGCGGAATCCGGCGAAGACGATGGTGGGGAAATGGGTGATCACCGGATCGGTGTTCTGGGGCCGCGAGAAGCCGGTTCATCTCGGGGAATTGTGGGTGTACGGCGCGGACGGGAGTATGACTCGCTCGGGGCATCCCGCGAGCGGGCGATTCGAGATCCGACCGGACGGGGTCGATGTCTGGTTCGACGTCGATCCGGCTTCGGATCCGTGGTGCGCGCGCACGGAATTCGAGGGGGACATTATGAAAGTCGCTTACACGACCGACCGGGCCGTGCGACCCACCGACTGCAGGTCGATCGGTGAGCGCACGGTCTGGACCTTTCAGCGCGTGAAGGAGTAGCCCGATGCGATCGCTCGCCGCCCTGATGCTCTTCGCCCTGCCGACCGCGCTCGCGGCGCCGGTGCCGAAGGAGTTGAAGACAGACGACTCGACCCGCCTCGAAGGCGAGTGGTCGGAGTACACCAACGACCCGAACCGGCAGATCACGGGTTATCGCTTCACCTTCGACCGGGATGGCCAGGCCGCGATTATCGAACCCAATGGTTCGCGGACCCACAGTTACGCTTTCAAGCTCATGCCGCAGACCACCCCACCGACGCTGACGTGGGATACGGCGGGCGGCGGTCAGAAATTCCGCGCGGCCTATCGGCTCGACGGCGATAGGTTCGCCATCGTCTTTGTGACATCCGACCTTCCCTACCCAAAGGAGGTCAAGGCCGGCTTGGGCACTTACTACGAACTCCGCCGGGGAGGAAAGTGATCATGACCATGCGCGCTTCGGCCATTCTGATGATGTTCTGCACCGCGTTCGCCGCGATGGCGGCGCCCGTGCCGAAGGAGCTGCGGAAGTCGACGATCGTCGGGACTTGGGAATTAACCGGTATGGTGGTCGGCGAAACCAAGCACGTCGCTTTGCACGGTCAACGCTGGTACTTCGGCGCGGATGGGGGCTTCAAAAACCACAAAGGTCCGGGCGGGCGGTACGCCGTTCTCCCCGCCGGGGTCGATTTCTGGTTCGACAAAGACACGCCGCTTTGGCCTGCGCTCACGGAACTCGACGGCGACACGTTGAAAGTGGCGTTCCCCAAGAACCAAGCCGCGCGGGCCACCGACTTCGTTCCCGCCAACAACAATGTCGTGTACACCTTTCAGCGCGTCAAGGAGTAGTCCCGATGCGATCGCTCGCAGCCCTGATGCTCATCGCCTTGCCGGCCGCGCTCGCGGCGCCGGTGCCGAAGGAACTGCGGAAGACCGACCTCGATTCCATCGTCGGGATGTGGACTCACAGCGCTACCTGCAACGGGGGCGGACAGATCACGCCCGCCGACGGCAGCCATTGGAAATTCGACGCCGACGGCCAGGCCACGATTCTCCGGCCCAAGGGCGGGAACGCGGCCGGCGGCATCAAGTTCGCCATCGACCCGAAGACCGAGCCGAAGTCCTTCGATTGGATCTGCCCGTGGGGCGAGTGGTACGGCGTCTACGAATTGAAGGACGACACCTTCACCATCTACTTGAGCGGCAAGAAGCAAGCCCCCGACAAGGGACGCAACGTGCAGTTGAAGAGCGGCCCCGGCATCGAGATGTACAGTTTCAAACGCTCGACCGCGGACAAGTGAACGCATTCCGGGGATGGCTGATGCGCTTCGCGATTCTGTTGTTGCTGCTGCCGTGCCCGCCCGCTTTTGCGGCGCCGGTGCCCAAGGAACTGCGCGGCACCGACGCGGAACGGATCGCCGGCGTCTGGAAGCTCACGACCGCGAAGTACGGCTTGGAGGATTACGAATCGGCCCACGGCCTCAAGTGGACGCTAGGGGCCGACGGCCGAGCCATCCGCGATCGCCCGGTCGAAGGAATCGGCAAGGCCACCTTCAAGCTCGACCCGAAGGCGGGCGTGAAAACGTTCGAGTGGATCACCGACGAGGGCAACACCTTCCACGGCGTCTACGAACTCGACGGCGACCGGTTCAAAGTGGTGCTCGTGCTGAAGGGCGCCGTGCGACCCGCGGGCGTGCGGCCGACCGAAGGGGCGTACTGCTTCGAATTCCTGAGGGCGAAGTGACCATGCGCACGCTCATTGCGGGACTGCTCTGCGCCGCGCTCGCCGCCGCGGCCCCCGTGCCGAAGGAGTTGAAGAAAGACGACGCGGCCCGGATGATCGGGGAATGGTGGGAATGCCAGCACGAGGCGACCCAACACCCCGAACCCGACAGAGCGCGGCGCTTCACCATCGAGAAAAACGGTGCGTTGGCGATCCGCCAGAATGCCGAGGCCGTGCCGACCGACTACATGATCGTCCTCGACCCGACGACCACGCCGCCGTCGTTCGTGCTGAGCAACGCGTCGGGCAAGATCTTCAACGCGACCTACCGCTTGGAAGGGGATACGCTCCGGTTCGTGCTCACCGGACTCGGCCAGCCTCTCCTCAAGGAAGCGAAACACGGCGCGGGCGGCATCTACTACGAACTCAAACGGGTGAAATGACCATGCGCTGCTTCGCGTTGATTCTGCTCGCCGCGCTGCCGGTATACTCGGCGCCGGTGCCGAAGGAAGTGCGAAGGCAAACCG
>JAYTBD010000821.1:0-2894 GCA_043737155.1 Fimbriiglobus sp.
CGCAACCCGGCTCACAAAACGCTCACCCCATCATTTCATCCGTCAAATGCGCGGTCGTGTAGACATTCTGCACGTCTTCGTTCTCTTCCATCTTCTCGATGATCCGCACCAGTTTCCTGCCGAGTTCGAGATCGACTTCGGTCATCGCCTTCGGGATAGCCTTCACCTCGGCTTCGATCAATTCGTATTTAGCTTTCAATAGCGATTCTTGCAGACCGTTGAACTTCGCCGGTTCGCAGGTGATCTCGTACGTCCCCTCGACATTCTGGAAATCGTCCGCTTCGGCGTCCATCGCGGCGGTCATCACGGCGTCTTCGTCCGGGTACTTCTTGGCGTCGATCAGGATGAGGCCTTTGCGGTCGAAGAGATAGCCGACGCAACCGGGCAGGCCCATGTTGCCGCCGTTCTTGTCGAAGATGAGCCGGACGTCGCCGCCGGTGCGTGCGCGGTTGTCGGTGACGGCCTCCACCATGATGGCGATCCCGCCGGGACCGTAACCCTCGTAGGTAGTTTCTTCATGGATGTCACCTTCGAGTTCGCCGGTGCCCTTGAGGACCGCGCGCTCGATCTTCTCCTTCGGCATGCTGACCGAGCGGGCTTTGTCGATGGCGTAGCGCAACCGCAAGTTGGTGTCGGGATCGCCGCCGCCGCTCTTGGCGGCGACCATGATGTAGACGCCGAGCTTGCTGAAGAGCTTGCCGCGGACGGCGTCTTGTTTGCCCTTCCGCGCGGCGACGTTCTTCGCGTGACTGTGCCCTGCCATGATCCCGGCTCCGTGCGATCCGTTGGTCTCGACCGGCCGTCATTGTAGCGAGGCTCACGGCCGCGCGGGAAGATGCGCCTGGAGGTTGCGGGTGCTCGGGTGGCCTTCGACTTTGAGTTCCGCGTAGGTCAGGAACAGCAGCGCTCCGAGGATACCGTAACACACGGTCGTGGCCAGGAACGACGGCGAGAAAAACTTCAGCGCGCTCCCGGCCGAGCCTTTCAACTTCAAACGCAGGCCGTTGAAATCGACGGAGTAGATTTCGTCGAGCACGAGGTGCGAGAGGAAGCCGATCATCACGCCGAGGCCCAAGAGGATGCGCGTGCTGTGGTACGGGGCTTCGTAAGCGAGATAGGTGATCAGCCCGAAGATGAGCATGCACGGGATGCTGTGGAACATGCCGCGGTGGATGGTGAGATGCTTGAAAATTTTCGATAGACCGTAGCGAACGACGAGGTAAATGATAACGATGGCCGAGAGGATGCCCTCGTGCTGGAGGCCCATCGTTTCGAGCCGTTTGTAAAGCAGCAGCGGGGTGACCGACGCGGCGAGGCCGAACATCTCGCGGATGGGCGTGCCGGAGTCGGAGTCGAGATCGGGGAGCATCCCGCCGACGGCGGTGAGGCCAGCGGCGAGCACGGCCGTCTCCGGCGGATGGCCGAGGAACTCCACGGCGATCCCGCCGTAGGCCACGCCGCAGAGTGCGGACGTCGAAATGTGCATCCGGAAACCGGCCACGTTAACCTCCAGTGCGGAATTGTGAACAACCGACATCGCACCGCATCCGACGCCGCGTCAGAATTGCTCCTATGAACAACGACATCATCGCCGACCGATTACGCGCCTACGCCGCCGAGTTGGCCCAACGCGGCGACAACCTGTACCGCATCCGGGCGATCCGCCGGGCGGCCTTCGCGGTGCGGAGTCTACCCGAACCTCTGGAAACGGTGGTAGCCCAAGACGGCGCCGCCGGGGTCGCCGCCGTCGCCGGCGTGGGTGCCCATTTGGCCGAGACTTTGGCGGAGTTCACCGCGACGGGCGAATGGAAGCCGCGGAACCGGAAAAAGAGCGATGGCCGAACCGAACTCACTTGATCTTCGGTTGCGCGAGTTTGGTTTCCGCGGGATCGGAATCGGGGACTTTCAGTTCCTTGCGCAGGCGGGCCAGTTCCGTCTCCAATTCCTTTTGCGTCTCCGCGTATTTGGGTGTGCCGTAGACGCTCTTCAATTCCTGCGGATCGGTTTCGAGGTCGAACAGTTCCCAGTAATTGAATTCAGGTTCGTAGAACCGCACCAACTTGTGGCGATGAGTGACGACGCCGTAGTGCCGGGCGACGCTGTGGACGGCCGGGTGTTCGTAATAGTGGTAGTAGAAGCTCTTCCGCCAATCCTTCGGGGTGGTCCCCTTCAACAGGGGTAGGAAACTGCGGCCTTGGATCTCCGCCGGTACCGGAACCCCGGCCGCCTCCAGCAGCGTCGGGGCGAAATCGATGTTGCTGACGATCTCGGCGTTCGTCGCGCCCGGTTTTGCGATGCCGGGCCATTTCACCAACAGCGGCGTCCGCAGGCTCTCCTCGAAGATCCACCGTTTGTCGAACCAGCCGTGCTCGCCGAGGAAGAATCCTTGATCCGAGGAATAAACCACAATGGTGTTCTCGCTCAGCCCTTCCCGGTCCAAGTAATCGAGCACCTTGCCGACGCCTTCGTCGACCGCTTTGATGCATCCGAGGTAGTCGTGCAGGTAACGGTTGTAGCGCCAGCGGACGAGATCCTTTCCGGTGGGGTTGGCCTTCTCGAACGCCTCGTTCCGGGGTTTGTAATACTCGTCCCATTTCTTCTTGTCCGCTTCGGTCATCCCCGGCGGGTAGACGAACTTGGCGTCCATTTTGGTGAACGTCTTTTCCAGGGTCATGTCCTGCGATTTCTCGGCCTTGCCGCGGCCGGCGTATTCGTCGAACAGCGTCGCGGGCTCGGGGTATTTCCGATCCTTGTCGTGGGCGAGATGTCGGAGTGCCGGCGACCATTCGCGGTGCGGGGCCTTGTGCTGGCACATTAGCAGGAACGGTTTCGTTTTGTCGCGGGCTTTCATCCAGTCGATGCTGAAATCGGTGATGAGGTCGGTGACGTAGCCC
>JAYTBD010000822.1:0-7102 GCA_043737155.1 Fimbriiglobus sp.
GCCGTCGCGGGGATCGTTTCCAACAACCGTTTCACAACATCGTCCGGAGTGATGCCATCCGAGTCGGCGTGGAAGGTCGTCAAGATCCGATGCCGGAGCACGGGTAGCGCGACCGCTTTGATATCGTCGGTCGTCACGTGCACCCGGCCGTTGAGGATCGCCCGCGCCTTGCCGCCGAGAATGAGGAACTGGCAAGCGCGCGGCCCCGCACCCCACGACACCAATTCGGGGATCCACTTGGGCACTCCCACTTCTTTGGGCCTGGTCGCTCGCACCAAATCGGCGACGTAGCCGAACACGTGATCGGCGACGACGACCTGCCGGACGACCTCTTGGAACTTCAGGATTTGCTGCTGGTCGATGATCGGGGCCAGCTCGGTCTTCACCCCGCCCGTCGTCGCTTTCATGATCTGGATTTCTTCGCCGCGCGACGGGTACTCGACGCGGATGTTGAACATGAACCGATCCTGCTGCGCTTCGGGCAGGGGGTAAGTCCCTTCCTGTTCGATGGGGTTTTGCGTCGCCAACACGAAGAACGGCGCCGGCAATTTGTACGTCTGCCCGCCGGCGGTGACGTGCCCTTCTTGCATCGCTTCGAGCAGCGCCGCTTGCGTCTTCGGCGGAGTGCGGTTGATCTCGTCCGCGAGGATCAAATTGGCGAAGAGCGGCCCGGGCAGGAAGACGAATCGCCGGCGACCGGTCTCGGGATCGTCTTGCAAGATGTCGGTGCCGGTGATGTCGGCGGGCATCAAGTCCGGGGTGAACTGCACGCGCTTGAACGACAGGGCCAACACTTTCGACACCGTGCTCACGAGCAGGGTTTTCGCCAACCCCGGCACGCCCACGAGCAAGCAATGACCCCGGCTGAACAGGGCCATCAGGAGTTGTTCGACCACCGGCCGTTGGCCGACGATGACTTTGCCGATCTGCTCCGTCAAACGTTCGTAAGTCGCGGCCAAGTCGCGGATGGTCTGCACTTCGGTCGCGGGCAACGCGGGGGTGGCCATGGAAGTGCTTCGCCGAACGGTTGAAATCGTACCGCTATGCTACGGGAACGCCCGCGAGCCGCAGGTAGAACTCCTCGAACCGAAGACCCATCGCAGCGCGACCGTATTCGCGCTCCACCCGGGCGAGGGCCGCTTCGCCAATGCTGCGCGAGGCGGCGGGAGACGAGAGCAACTCGTGGAAGGCGTCCGAGAGATCCTCATCGCGGCTCGATGCCGCGAGGAATCCGCACCTGCCGCCGTCGAGCAGTTTCGCGCTGGCCCCCACATCCGTCGCCACGATCGGCCGGCCCGCGGCCATGTATTCGAGCAGGGCGTTCGACATCCCTTCGGAGTGCGACGGGAGCACCGCGGCATCGAGACCGGCCAAGAAACCGGGTATGTCATCCACCGAACCGAGTAATCGGAAGCGCTCGCCCAAGCCGAGTTCGCGGTGGAGTTGTTCCAACTCGCCGCGTTGTTCGCCTTCGCCCGCGACTCCGAACCGCAAATGCGGATGGAGGGGGAGTAGAGCCGCGGCCACCCGCATGAGGCCATCGATGTTTTTCACCGGCCGGAGGTTGGCGACGCAGCCGATACGGACCGTCGACCCGGAGAATGGGCGGTGGCACGAGATCGCGAAGCGGGCCAAATCGACTCCGTTCTCGATGACCTCGATCCGATCCTCCGCTAGACCGTCTTGTTTCATCAGCGCGTCTCGACCCTCGGCCGAGTTCGTCAATGTGGCGTCGACAAAGGGACGGATTGTCCGATTGAGAATCCGGTGCTTACGCGTGAGCCAATAGCCGAGGTTATTGCGAACGCGAACGATTTTCGGCACTCCGCACAGCTTTGCAATCGGTAGCCCGAAGTAGGTCGAATCGAGAAAGTAGAGCTGCGCGATGTCGGGGGGGGAGGCCCGCCAAAATTGCCGGAGTCGCTTCGCGGCCCGCAAGGCCGAGCGGCCGAAAAGCTTTGTCACGCCGAGGCGGATGAGAGGGCAATCGTCGGGTTCCATCTCCCGTGAATCCCCGGATTGTCCGTCCAGCAATACGAGCGATGGCTCCACCCGCGTGCGGTCCAATGTCCGGAGGAGCGCGAGCAATTGCGATTCGGTCCCCGCGCGGCCGAGGTTGTCGATCACGAATGAAACTCGGACCGGCCGTGGGGCTTCGGTGGCCGCGCGGATCGGCAATCGCAGTGTCATCGGCATGTCAGTCTCCCGCGGATCAACTTCTCGAACAATTGCTCATAGCGGGCGGCTTGCGCTTCGAATGTGAATTGCTCGCGCATTCTCTTCCGCCCGGCTTCGCCCATCGCACGGCGGAGATCGCCCGACCCGAGCAAGCGATTCAGCGATTCGGCCAGCGCCTGCGGTTGGCCGCTCGGCACGAGCAGCCCGGTGGCGCCGTGCTCGACCACCTCCGGCGTTCCGCCGACCGCCGTGGCGACGACCGGCACACCCGCCGCGGCCGCTTCGAGGGCGACGTTCGGCAACCCTTCTGTCCAACTCGGCAAGACGACGATATCGGCCCACGGCAGAAGTTTGTCGAGGTCGGGTGTGAAGCCGGGGAGGAGGAATTTGTCGAACAGTCCGAGATCCGCGATGCGGGCTTCGAGCTTGCCGCGTTCGACCCCCTCTCCGAAGATCACGAACTTCGCCGCGGGATTCTTCGCCAGCACCGCAATAGCCGCCTCTAAGAGCACATCGAAACCCTTCTCCGGGCTGAGTCGCCCGGCCGCGAGCACGATCGGTGACTCCCCGTTGTCAGTGGGGAACAACCCCCGCAGTTTCGCCCGGTACGCCGGGTCCGGTTCGGCGAACGCGCCGAGTCGGGCGGCATTGCGGATCACGCTCAGCCTCGTGTTGGGCACCCCCGCATTGCGGACGCGCGCCCCCTGTCCTTCGGAAACCGCGACGACGTGATCGACGAAACGCAGATTCACCCGGTCCATCGCTTCGTAGGCGCGCACTTTCAAATTCTCCCATGTCCAACCGCGCGACACGGCCACGATGGGAATACCGACCCGCCGCGCGGCGATACGTCCGAGGATGTTCGGTTTGAAAGTGTGGGTGACGAGGACACCGGCGTTCCGCGCGCGGAGCAGGTCGGTGAGTTCGCGGAGGTTCTCACGCAGATTGGGTGAATCGCTCGAAAGTTCCACCGCACCGTGACCCCGTTTCCGGGCTTCTTCCAAAAATTCGACGCAGCGACCGCCCTCCGGATAGGAGAGGAACGTGCTCGTGTGGTGGGGCAAGTGATCGGCCAAGCCGAGCATTTGGCGCTCGGGCCCACCGAAGAAAGTGCTGGCCGTGAGGTGGACGATGTTCATCGGCCGCGACGTCCTTGTCTGCGGGTGTGGAATCGAATGAGGGGACAGTTTACGAAATCGAGCGACGGCCTGTCGAGGCCGAACGCACCGGGCACAGCGCGTCGGCGAGCTGTTCCAAAATCAGCGCCAATTGCACGCGCCGATCGATGAGCCGCTCCGCCTCGACGCACGCTTCCATCATCGGCAACAATCCTTCCGATCCCGCATTCTTCGCCAACGCACCGAGCAGGCCGCGCTCCTCCGGATCGAGGTCGGGTACCGGCGAGCCGAGCGACAACCGCAACGCGGCTTGCAGCTGGGCCACCAGCACCCGCAGGACGGCGGATGTCCGGCCGCGCTGGGCCGCCCCGTCTTTTCCGGCCTCCTCGGTGAAGCGGAGCCAATTCTGGGCGAGCGCCGCGGAGTCGGGCCGATTCTGGATCATCGCATTCAACAGCACCGTTCTGAATTCGCCGAGTTCCGCACCGGCGAGGCTCAGTGCGACTCCGGCGCTGCCGCCGGCGATGCGCGCGAGCCGCGCGATTTCGGCGGCGTCCCCGACTTCGTGCAGGGTCAGCACCCGTTCGAGATCCTCCACCGTCAGGGGTTGGAATCGCAAGATCTGTACGCGGGACAGGATCGTCGGCAGTTGTTGTTCCGTCGAATTGGCCAGTAAGACCAGCACCGAGCCGGGCGGCGGTTCTTCGAGCGTTTTGAGGAAGCAGTTCGCCGATTCGTCGTTGAAGCTATCCGCATCTTCGAGAATCGCGACCTTCCGACTGCCCCGCGACGGCTTCAATCCCAGTTGCATGCAGAACCCCCGCACCACATCGATGGGGAGTTCCAATTTGTCGTCGGGCTTCGCGGCTATCGTGACATCGGGGTGCGTGCGGCTGGCCACATGAACGCAACTGGGGCAGTGGTCGCACGCCACGAGCGCATCCGGGGGGTGCTCGCAGAGCAGGGCTTTGGTGAACTCCTCGGCGAACAGACGTTTGCCGATGCCGTCCGGCCCGACGAAAAGATAGGCGTGGGCCAACCGGCCACGCGCGAACGCCGTTCGCAGCTTGGCGACGTTGGCATCGTGCCCGCGGATGCGTTCCCAACCCATGCTTCATCCCGAAAGGAGACCGCGGCGACGGAGTTGTGTTTCGACGACGGCGGCGATAGCGTGTCTTACCGTTTCGACATCCGGCGAGCCGTCGATAATTTGAAACCGTACCGGATCGCGGGCCGCTTCCGCTAGAAATCCCCGGCGGACGCGTTCGAAATAATCCTCGCCTCGGCTTTCCATCCGGTCGGCCTTTCCGTCCATCCGATGCCGCGCGACTCCGACGGGGAGATCGAGCACGAATGTGAAATCGGGAAGCACGTCCGATGCGGCGAACCGACCCAAAGCCCACACATCATCGGGGGGAAGTCCCCCGGCGTGACCCTGATACACAACGTTTGCCAACAAGTACCGGTCGCTGATCACGATCTCTCCGCGGGTCAACGCCGGCGCTATCACCCGTTCCACGAGTTCCGCCCGGCTGGCCATGAACAGCAAGCACTCGGTCCGCAACGCCATTTCCGTTTGCCGGCCGTGGAGGAGAATCTCGCGCAGCTTCGAACCGAGTTCCGTCCCACCGGGGTCGGCGCAAGTCGTGACTTTCAAGCCCCGACCGCGCAGCGACTCCGCGAGCAACTTCACTTGGGTGGACTTGCCGGTGCCGTCGATGCCGTCGAGGGAGAGGAACATGGCTCGCCGCTCAGTGCGTGTGGGGAACCATGTCGGCGGCGTGGTAACTGGAGCGGACGAACGGCCCGGCGACCACTTGCTTGAACCCGAGAGTCCGAGCTTGGACCGCGATGGCGTCGAACTCCGCCGGCGGCACGAATCGCGCCACGGGGATGTGCTTCATCGTCGGCGCGAGATACTGCCCGAGGGTGAGCACATCGCAGCGGATACCGCGCAAGTCGGCGAGCACGTCGAAGAGTTCGTCGATGGTCTCGCCGATGCCCAGCATCAACCCCGCCTTCGTCACCAATTCCGGGGCGCGATTCTTCACCCGGTCGAGCAGATCGAGACTGCGGCGATAATCGGCGCGACCCCGAACACGGCCGTATAAACGCGGGACGGTTTCGAGGTTGTGGTTGAACACTTCCGGCGCGGCTTCGATGACCCGATCGATCGCGGCGGAGTTCCCCAAGAAATCGGGCGTCAGCACTTCGACCACCGAACCGGTGCGCTCGCGTACGGCGAGCACGCAGCGGTAGAAGTGATCGGCCCCACCATCGGGCAGGTCGTCCCGAGTCACGGACGTGATGACCACGTGCTTTAAACCGAGGCGGAGCGCGGCTTCGGCCAACCGTTCGGGTTCGTCATCCGCCACGGATTCTGGCGTGCCTTTCGGCACCGAGCAGAATCCGCACGGTCGAGTGCAGACGTTGCCGAGGACCATGAACGTCGCCGTGCGGCGCGACCAGCACTCGGGCCTGTTGGGGCAGCGGGCACTCTCGCACACGGTTTCGAGCTTCAACTCCTCGACCAGCTCGTGGGTGAAGAAGTTTTCGTTGCCCGATGGGAGCGGTCGGCGGAGCCAGTCGGGCAGCCTGCGGTTCCCGATCGGCGGTTTGATCTCGGTCGGTTTTTCGATGAGCGTGAGCGTACGCATAAGCTAGTGGGCACCTGGGCCGGGGTTCCGCATGTCCGCCTCCATCAGTTTACCGAACGCTGCGGTGGCGATCGAAAAAGTCATGCCGGAAACCGCGATTCGCACGGGCCGTCCGGCATATGGATGGGCGTGGATCCTCGCGCTGGTCATCACCGCGGTAAACGGGATCAAACCCGCGGTGGTCGACGACACCGCTTACCTCTTCTTCGCCCGGCACTTATCGCAGCACCCCGCTGACCCGTACGGCTTCGACCTGTTCTGGAACCACGCCCCGCAGCCGGCGATGGAAATCCTGATGCCGCCCGTGCTCCCGTATTGGCTCGCGGTCGGCATCGCGCTCTTCGGCGAACACCTTTTCCTTTTGAAACTCTGGCTGTTCCCATTCGCGCTGATCCTGTGCCGGTCGACGGCGTGGTTGATCGCGAGATTCGCCCCGGGGCGGGAGCGGATGGGTTCGATCTTGCTGGCCCTCTCGCCCGCGGTCTTGGTGTTGTTCAACTTCATGCTCGATGTGCCCGCGCTCGCCCTCGGCCTGGCCGGGCTCGCCCTGTTCATCTCCGGTTGCGACCGCCGCCGGTGGTTGCCCGTCGTCGGAGCGGGACTACTGGCGGGATTGGCGATGCAAACGAAATACAGCCTGCTGATTCTGCCGATCGTGTTCGCGTGGTACGCCTTGCTCCATCGGCGTTGGGGGGCCGCTGTCATCGCGGTGACAGTGGCCGGGGTAGCGTTTTGGGCTTGGGAGAGGTGGCTGATCCAAAAGTACCAACAGTCCCATTTTCTGTTCCACGCGGAGGGGCAGAGCGACGAAAGCCCGACGTTCGCCGAGAGTATCGGACTGCGGCTGAATTTGATCCTGCCGCTACTCGGTCAATTCGGCGGGCTTATGCTCGGCATCGGGTTGTGGGTGATGGCCGGCGTGCGCGCCAAGGCCGCCGTGTCGTGCGCCGTCTTCGGCGTCCTCCTACTAGTGCCCGTGTTCTTCCTGCCCCCCTCGGACTGGCCGAACGCGGAAATTACTTTCCAAATCTCCGCCATCGCCACGCTCGTCGCAATCGGCTGGGCCTTGGGGAATCGCTTCTCAGAAAAGGTTTCACTCGACACCGTGTTCCTGATCGGCTGGGTAGCGCTGGAATGCGCCGGCGCATT
>JAYTBD010000823.1:0-7097 GCA_043737155.1 Fimbriiglobus sp.
AGCAACCCATCGACGACCCAACAACCGCGGTGGTGCTCGGCGTACTCTTCTCGGCAGTGGAGCAGTACCGCGGTATCTTGGCACCCCGCTTCTTCCAAAGCGTCGGCCAATTCGCCCATCGCATCGAATCGATTCGCCCCGTACATCCTCCGTGCGATGCCGACCGAGTCGGCGGTCCGCCAATCTTCCATCCATGCGACCCGGCGGAGCGGGTTTTCAAACACTTCGCGCAGCGAGTCGGCCGAGTGCAACGACGGGTGAATCTGGGAATGAGCGGGTACCATGTCGTGCAGCGATTGAAACAGCAGCCAACCGAGATGCAACCGTTCATCGAGGCGGACAAGACATTTGCCGGCCGGCCACCCCTCGGGATCGCGATCGAGCAACTCCCCCAACGCCCGGAGAGCGTTTTCGCCGCCGGGGGATAGCGTATTCGATTCGCCCATTTCAAAGAGCTTCTGCCGCATTTCGGCGGTCGATACTCCGTCGGCCAAAAACTCGGCCGCATCGAGCAGGCCGCGCTGGAACGCATCCAACCGGTCGTACCGGCGCCGCGCGCATGCGGCGTAATACAGCCTGAGTCGGCGCGGCATTTCGAGGGTGCTGTGGAACCCGCGCATCGGAAAGAGATATCCGAGCATCCGGAGCGGGTCGGCGGAATTGTCCCAGTCGGATTCGGTCATCGCGAGAAGTCACCGGGGAGGATCGACACTCGAAATGGAATATAGCGACCGCACCCCCGCGGTGGAAAGCGGATTCCATTCCAACTACACTCCCCCCATGCGCGAATTGCTCACCCAATACCTCCCGGATACACTCGCCGTCTTGGCGATGCCCCTCGTCGCGGCGGCGCTCGTCCTCGGCTTCATGGGCGGCTCGGCCCTCTTCTACATCTGGGCCGAGCGCAAGGTTTCCGCCCGGATGCAGGACCGCCTCGGACCGACCCGCGTCGGCCCTTTCGGATTGCTCCAATCCGTCGCCGACGGCATCAAGCTCATCACCAAGGAAGACACCTGCCCCGCCGCGGCCGATCCGTTCCTGTTCAACATCGCCCCGTACCTCGCCTTCTGCGCCTCCTTCTGCGGCTTCCTCGCCCTCCCCTTCGGCGACGACCTGGTCTCGCAGAATTTGTCCACCGGCGTCTTCTTTGTCCTCGCGGTGCTGTCGAGCGAAGTCTTCGGCATCATGCTCGCCGGATACGCGTCGGGCAGCAAATGGGCGCTCTTCGGCGGCATCCGCGAAGCCGCGCAGGTCGTCAGCTACGAGGTGCCGCGCTCGCTGTGCGTGATCGTCCCGGTGTGCGTCTCGGGCACGCTGAGCCTGACGGTGATGGGCCGGCAACAGACGGGTTGGTTCTGGAACTGGGCCGTCTTCCACGATCCGTTCAGCTTCGTGGCCTTCTTCCTCTTCTTCATCACCGCCACCGCGAGTTGCAAGCGGGCCCCCTTCGACTTGGCCGAGGCCGAGAGCGAACTCGTGGCCGGGTTCCACACCGAGTACAGCGGGTTGCGGTGGAGCTTCTTTTTCCTCGCCGAGTACGGCAGCATGTTCGCCGTGAGCAGCTTGGCCGTTCTGCTCTTCCTCGGCGGCTGGCACACCGGCTTCCTCCCCTTCGAGCCGACCGATCGCCTCGGCTATCGGGTCGGCAACCTGCTGAACGCGGCCGTCATCATCGGCAAGAGCACGCTGCTGATCTTCGTCATGATGTGGATGCGCTGGAGCCTCCCGCGCCTGCGGATCGACCAAGTGATGATGACCTGCTTGAAGTATTTCCTGCCGATCAGCTGCGCCCTGGTGATCGGCGTCGGCGTGTGGCAACTCTATTTGGCATCGGTCATCGGCGAAGCCACTCGCTATGTGTTGGCGGGGGCCTCGGTGCTGTTCTCGCTGGGCGTGGGGCTGAGTTTGTTACGGCCTGTGCAAGGCGAGTGGAAGCGGGCATAATGGATTGGCGAGGGTTTCCGGGAACAAGGGGAACAGATGGCTTACAGCGACTTTACGATCTCGAAACTGCAACACGATTGCGGGCTGACCATCGTTGAACGCCCGAATTTATTTTCGGGCGTGTCCGAAATCGATCTGCCCGAAGATCTGGCAGCGAAGCTGATCCGGTGTTTGCCACTGGCGCGGAGCATGAACACGGAAAAAGGCCGGTCGGAACTTCTGATCGCCCCCTTGTTGTTCGAAGTGAAATTCCGAAACCCGGAGACAATCAGTGTGTTTTCCGGGATCGACTTCTCGGTAGATCCCGCGGCCGGGCTCAATGGCCGCTGCGATTTCATTTTGTCGCGCAACCCCCTCCAATTGGCTCTCACGGCGCCGGTCTGCATGTTGATGGAAGCGAAAAAAGAGGACATCATTGCGGGCATCCCCCAATGCTTGGCAGAGATGGTGGCCGCTCAGCGATTCAATCGCAACGAGGGCATTCCGGACGGGCCGATCTACGGAGTGGTCACGACGGGGATTCTCTGGCGATTCATCCGATTGGACGGAACGTCGGCCGCGGTGGATCGCGCCGAGCATTTCATCGAGACCCCGAAGCCGATCTACAGCATCCTGACCGCCATGGCCCTCGGGCAAATCCCGCCGCTCTAAACCTTCGCCCGCTCGCCGAAGCGTTCATAGAGTGCCGCCGCACCGTCCGCGCCGATCGCATTCTCCTTCGCGCACAAGTCGACTATCTTCCCCAAATGCTCCGAGCCCGACAGCGCGAACGCACCACCATCACCGAGGCGGTTCCGCCAAAAGTCGACGTGCGTCAGGTTCGCAGCGTACTCGCTCGCTGAAAGGGCGGCCGCCCCATCGTCGCCGCAAGCATTTTCCCGCAGCACCAACTCCCGGTAGCGCAGCAGGTGCTCGCTCTCGGCGAGCGCCCGTAATCCGTCGTCGCCGATGCGGTTCATCATCAGATTCAAACTCGGCGAATTCAGCTTGGCGAACATCGGCGAACGCACCAGCGCCCCGACGCCGGCATCGCCGATACCGGTGTTGGGGAAGCGGACCGCGGTCAGCGATTCGGCCAGCGGCGACTCGCACAGCGCGATCAAGCCGCCGTCGCCGAGAGGACTGCCGATGAGATTCCACTCAACAAGCGTCCGCAGGTGCGGACCGACCGCGAGTTCGCGCATCCCCGCTTCGGTGACCGGCCCCACATCGAGCGACGATAAGCATTCGAAGGGGATCGACGCGACTATCCGGGCCGCCTCGCGCTGCATCGGCGTGTTGAATACGGTGAGTCCGACCAGACGGCTCACGTCGGCTCGGCCGAGTTCGCGCAGGAGCACCGGGCCACCCTCGGTGGTCAGGGAGCGTACGGCGGAGAAATTGGCGCAGCCGAAGAACCGCTCCCAATCGCGCGCCGTCAAATCCCCGGCCGAGCGCAACCGGGGCCGGGCGGGCACTTGGAACTCGGCGTACGACTCGCGCGCGGAGCTGAGGCTCAGGTGGATCTTGCCGAAGTATTCCGCCGGAAGCGCCGACCGCTCGTATTCCTCGGGCGCCATTTCGTTCAAGTTTACCTGCTCGAGCCAGTCCCCGAGTGGCGATCGCATCCAATTCCGCAGCGCCGGATCGAGCAGCCAACTGTGGGCGAGCACGCCGAAATGGATCAATCCCCGGCGTAGGGTGAGATGCCAATCGCGCTGGAACACGTTCGACCGCGGCGGAAACGCGGCCAACCCGCGGTTCGACTCGTTGCCATAACGCAGCCCGTTGAGGATCGGTTGCAAATCGCCGATCCACGTCTCGAAATGCGTTGTCAGCAGCGAGCGCTCGAGCGCCTTCCACGCCGCCACCTGCCCCGCATCGGCGCTCGGGTGGCTCAACGCGACCTGCACGCGGATGAACGTCGCCCGGTCCGGGTCCCCCTGTTCGTCGAGCCAGTCGGCGAGCACCAGGCGCGGCGTGTCGTCGGCCGGGGTTTCCCGGCAGCGCCGCAGCAGGGCTTTCAATTCCGGCGAGGCCGCGTCCACGGGCTGTTCCACCGATCCGCCGAAAGTTTCGGCAACCGCCGGGCGGTCACTTGCAAACCGTTCCCCACCCGGTTATCCCATACCGAACCGCCGGGGTTCCGCCAACGGCGACCCGGCTTTTCCACCCCGTGCGGCCGAAGATGTCCCTCCCGCTGGTGCTCTTCCTCATCGTGGCCGCGGCGACCGCCTTCGGCGCCCTCGGAGTAGTCCTTTCGCGCAGCGTCGTCCGCGCCGCGGTCTGGTTGCTGGTCACGCTGATCGGCGTGGCCGTGGCGTACTTCCTCTTGGGTGCGGAGTTCTTGGGAGCGGCCCAGCTCATCGTCTACGTCGGCGGCACGCTCGTGCTCATGGTGTTCGGCGTGATGATTACGAACCAAGGCCCGTTCGCGGGCATCCGCACCAAACCGATTGAATGGATGCTCGCCATCGGGGTGGCGGGGTCGCTGTTTCTGGCTATCGTCGAATTCAGCTTGCGCGCCGCGTCCCCGCCCGCTCCCCTCAACGACGAGAGCCTGCCAAGCGCCGGCCCGCTCGGCGCCGCGTTTCTCGGTGTGCCGGACGAACGCGGGACGGCGTTCCTGCTACCGTTCGAAATCGTGTCGATCCACTTGCTCGTCGTCCTCGTTGCCGCGGCGTATCTGGCCCGAGCCAAGCGTCGCACCCCAATCAAAGGGGGCGTCGATGGCTGATGTCGGCATCGTGCCCTTCCAGATTCTCGCGGCGTTTCTCTTCGCCTGCGGCGTGGCCTGCTTCGTCACCAAGCGGAACGCCATCGGCCTGCTCATGGGCGTCGAATTGGTGTTGAACGCCGCCAATTTGAACCTCGTCGCGGCGGCGCGGTTTGTCCCCGGATTGCGAATCGAAGGCCAGGTCTTCGCGGTGATCGTGATCGTGCTCGCCGCGGCGGAGGCGGCGGTGGCGCTGGCCATCTTCTTGAATTTCTACAACAACCACGCGACGGTGGACGTGGACGACGCCAACGATTTGAAAGGGTGATGCGTGTTCAACCCTTTCGACTTCGCGGCGCACCCCGGCCGCGCTTATCTGGTGGCCACGCTGCTCCCGTTGGTGCCCGTGGTACTGCTGCTGATCGCGGCGACGATCCGCAACATGGCGCGGTCACGGAGCCAAACCGATTCCATCGCCTCGCGCATCTACTGGCTGCTCGGCGGCGATCAACCGCTCAAAACCGGCGGCTATCTCAGCCTCTTCTTCCTGCTCGGTTCGTTCGCACTATCCGTTTGGGGCATGGTGCAATTCTTCGAAGAATCCAAGTTACCGCCGATCGAATCGGCCGAGCGCTGGGCCGAACGCGGCGATTGGCTGAGCATCGGTTCCGCCAAAGGCACCCGACCCGCGACGGCGTTGCAAGCGGGCTACCGCATTGATCAACTGACCACGCTGATGTTCACGATGGTCACCGGCATCGGCTCGCTGATTTTCCTCTTCTCCCTCGGCTACATGAAGCCGGAGACGCAGGAGATGGTCGACGATCACGTCGTCCACACCGTGCGGCGCGGGCGCTTCGGACGCTTCTACCTTTACCTATCGCTGTTCGCCTTCAGCATGTTGAACCTGCTGATCGCGGACAATCTCTTCCAAGTCTTCGTCGGGTGGGAACTCGTCGGCGTCTGCTCGTTCTTCCTCATCGGCTTCTACTACGAACGGCCGAGTGCGAGCCGGGCGGCGAACAAGGCGTTCCTCGTCAACCGCGTCGGCGACGCGGGCCTGCTCATCGGCATTTGCATCGCCTTCGCGTCCTTCGGCACGCTGAATTTCCAAGACTTGGCCGAAAGAATCGGCGGTTCGCAACCCTCGGAAATGTCGCACGGATTGTGGGTGCTCATGGGCTTGGGCATCTTCTTGGGCTGCGTCGGCAAGTCGGCGCAGGTGCCGTTGCAAACGTGGTTGCCCGACGCGATGGAAGGGCCGACGCCGGTGTCGGCGCTGATCCACGCGGCGACGATGGTGGCCGCGGGCGTCTACTTGGTCGGCCGCTGCTATCCGCTGTTCGCACCGGAAGTTTTCCTGATCATCGCCTATTGCGGATTGATCACGCTGTTTCTGAGTGCGACCATCGCCCTCGTGATGACCGACATCAAACGTGTCCTTGCCTTTAGCACCTGCAGCCAACTCGGCTTTATGATGCTCGCCCTCGGCGTCGGCGCCTGGACCGCGGGGCTTCTCCATCTACTGACGCATGCCTTCTTCAAAGCGCTTTTATTTCTCGGGGCGGGGAGCGTCATCCACGGTTGCCATCACGAGCAGGACCTCCGGCAAATGGGCGGCCTGCGGCGCAAGATGCCGATCACGGCGTTCACCATGTTGGTGGGTGTACTCGCGATCTCGGGCATGCCGTTCTTCAGCGGCTGGTACTCGAAAGATCAAATCATCTCGGGGTCACTCGGGTACAGCTTGGCCCACAGTCAACACGCACTGCTTTTCTTCGGGCCGCTCGTCGCCGCGGGCCTCACCGCTTTTTACATGTTCCGCCTCTGGCTTCTGGCCTTCACCGGCTCACCGCGAAACGCCGCCGTTTATAGCCATGCGCGCGAATCCCCATCCACCATGACACTGCCGTTGATCGTGCTGGCCCTGGGCAGCATCGGTGTCGCATGGGGTTGGCCACTGTGGAATGCCGAGGCGAGTTTCCTCGGGCGCAAGTTGCAAGAAGGCGAACCGACCGCGACTCGGACTTTCGCCCACTCGCGCGAGTTGGCGGAGGAGCATCACCTCATCGCGGGGGGGTTGGCGTTGCTCGCGGCGGTGCTCGGGGCCGGGAACGCTTGGCGCCGGTACGGTCGGCGGGCGCCGAGTGCGGATCAGTTGAAAGACCCGACCGGAGCATCGTCGAAATTCGACAAGGTGTACGATGCCGTCTTCCTACGCGGTTCGGTGCGACTGGCCTCGGCATTGGCGAAGGCGGATCGCAGCGGCCCGGAGCAACCGCGTCGCTTCACGCTCGACGGCGCGGTGACCGGGTTGGCATCGCTCGCGCTGCTCGGCGGACGCTATTTGCGAATGACCCAGACCGGCCGAGTGCGCCAGTACGTTCTGGTGCTGGCCTTGACCCTGATCGGCATCCTCGGGATGCTGAGCGCATTCGGGCGGTGACGTATCATTGTT
>JAYTBD010000824.1:0-7087 GCA_043737155.1 Fimbriiglobus sp.
CATCGAACTCGGCCGCTTCTTTCAGCCGACCAAGCGTGGTCACCGTGAGTTGGAACGATTGCCCCGCGACGTTCGGCGGCTGGCCGATTTGCCCGGCCGGGACTTGGACGTTCTGCCGGGCGAGGGCGGCGATAATATCTTGGGTGGTCAGATTTCGCGAAGCCAGCTTGTTGGGATCGATCCAGATGCGCATGGCGTACGAACCGACCCCGCGCACTTGGACGTCGCCGACGCCGGCCACGCGGCTCAGCTCGTCCCGCAGACGGAGGCTCGCGTAGTTGGATAGGAACAGTCCGTCGTACTCACCGGTCGGGGACGTGAGCGAGATCGCGAGGATGATGTTCGACGATTGCTTTTTGACCGTTACGCCCTGCCGACGGACTTCCTCGGGTAACGTCGGTTCGGCTTTGCTCAACCGGTTCTGCACGAGCACCTGGGCATCTTCGAGCCGGGTGCCGATCTCAAATGTGATCGTGAGGGAATAGCTGCCGTCGGCGGAACTCGTCGAGGACATATACGTCATGCTCTCGACGCCGTTGATTTCCTGTTCGATCGGAGCGGCCACGGTGTCGGCGACGGTGCGGGCGTTGGCACCCGGGAAGTTGGTGCTGACGATAACGGTCGGCGGCGTGATGGCGGGGTAGCGCTCGACGGGAAGTCGGCAAATCGCCACGACCCCGAACAGGATCATGAGGATCGCGATGACGTTGGCGGCGATGGGCCGGTCGATGAAGAAACGCGAGATCATTGCTGGGTCCCAGAGTGGAAAGGAGGATCAGCGGGCCGCGGGTGACAGCCCTTTCAACTCCCACTCTTCGGGCTGGGCCTTGCCACTCGGCCGCACCTTTTGGAGGCCGACGACGATGATGGAATCGGTCGCTTGCAACCCTTTCCCTTTCTCCGGACTCGCTTGGAGGGCGACGATCGATCGGAGCGATGGCGCCGGGGCGGCGGGCTTGTCCGCGTCCGGTGCCGCTTTCGTGACCAAGCTCCAACCCGGTCGCGGCGCTTCACCGGGCGTCGGCGCACGCCAGAGTTGCGGGCCGACTTTCACCGTCCGTTTCTGCACCGCGTTCTCCGGTCCGACCACGTAGACGTACTGGCCCTCTTGCCCCGTCATGAGCGCGTCTTCGGGGATCAGCAGCATATCTTGTGGGTCACCCTTGGGGACGCGGACGCGCGAATAAAGGCCGGGGTACAGCAACCGCGATTTCTGCGAGCCCATCGTCGGGTTGTCGATCTTGCCCCGCAAGCGAACCGTGCCGGTGCCGGTTTCGACGCGGTTGTCGCGGAAGTCGATGAAGCCCGCGTGCGGGTAGCCCTCTTCGTTCACGACGCCGATGTCGACGCGGAGATCGCCTTTGGCCGGCCGGGTGACGACGTTGTCGGCGACCGATTTCTGATATTCGACGAAGTCCCGTTCGGGCACGTCGAAATAGACGAAGAGGGGATCGACGCTCAGGATCGTCGTCAGCAGCGTCGGTTCTTTTTGGCCGACGAGGTTGCCGCGGGTCACTCGGGTGCGACTGATGCGGCCGGCGATCTCGGCGCGGATGTCGGTGTATTCGAGCTTCAACTTCGCGCTGGCGAGTGCGGCTTGGGCCGAGCCGCGGTTGGCGCTCGCCAGTTTGAGTTGGGCCTCGTTCACGGCCAGCGTGCTCTCGGCCTTTTCGAGTTCCGTCGGGGTCGCATCTTTGCCGAGCTTGGCGAGACGGTCGAATTCCCCCTGCGCGATCTTGATTTGGATACGGGCATTGCCGATGTCGGCGTCGGCGCGGGCGATGTCGGATTGGGCCTTGGCGACTCCCGAGAGATACTCGCGATTGTCGATGCGGTAGAGCGGTTTGCCCCGCTCGACTTCATCGCCTTCCGAAAAGAGGATTTCGGTCAGCACCCCTTCGACCCGGGCTTCCACTTGCACCGATTCGATGGCGTCGAGATATCCGTTGTACTCGTAGTAGCTTTGGACTTTCTGCACGACCGGACGGACGACGACGACATTGGCCGGCGGCAATTCCCCCGGAGCGGGTTTGGACGGGCGACATCCCGAACCGGCCACCGTGGCAAGCGAGACGAAGAGAGTTAGAAACGCGAGGGAACGCACGGGCAGACGGGTCCGAAAAGGAGATGGCGGCAAGGTCGCCTCCCGGAAGATACGTGATCCGCACGCCGAGATGCGGTACCTGGACAGAGACTGATGAGATTAGCCAATACCATGCCCAAACCTTTCAAGGATTCGGAATGCGGTCCGAGGTATCGACCGAGCCGCGAGCGTCGGCAGCGCGTTGGAACAGAACGCAGCTGAAGCTCGCGGCTCGATGAACCAAGTTTCCTACTTCAACCCGCCGAGGTACTCGAGCAAATCCAAAAACTCGGACGGGGCCATCGCGCCGGCTTGGCCCTCCGGCATACTGCTCTGCTTCAGTTGCGTTTTCTTGTCGACGTCCTCGGCCTTGATGGTCACCTTCGCCTTACCGTCGAAGATCACGACCTCGGCTTTCGTCTCGGACACCAGCAACCCGATCACCGACTTGCCGTCAAGCGTGTCGATGCGCGTGGACAGGTATTTGGGTTCGATCTCGGCGTTGGGGTCGATCATGGACTCGACGATCTTGAACCGCGGCCAACGCGTGGCGACCTTATCGAGGTTCGGCCCGAACTCCTGACCCTCGCCGTTGCCGACCTTATGGCAGGCGATGCACATCCGCACGAACACCTCACGGCCCTTACTCGGATTGCCTTTCATCCCGGCCAGCGCGGTCATCGCCTTATTGCGTTCCTCCTTCGGCTTCACCTCTTGGCTCAGCAGCGCTTTGAGAAACGGTGCGGCTTGGCCGCCCGCTTTGTTACTCTTCAAGATTTCATCCATCATCTTCGCGGCATTCGGATTGTCCGCGGCGACTTTGCCCGTGAGATAGTCGGGGCGCCACGCGGGTTCGTTGGCCCCGAGCGCCGCTTCCACGGTGTAGCGCGTCCAGTAATCGAGAGGTTTCTTGGCGATCTCCGCGACGACCGCCATCGCCTCGGCGGTCGGGTAAAAGCTCAACGCCCGCGCCGCTTCGGTGCGGACACGCGGGTGCTCGTCGGCAGAAGCTTTCTTGAATCGCCCCAGCGCATCCGGGATTCGCTCGCGTTCGTCGGCGAGGATGTGCACCGCCGCAGCGCGGGCTTGGAACGTTTTCGATTCCAGCACCGCATCTAGGAGCTTGGCGTCGATCGCGTGGTGGGCCTGTTGAACCCAGAGGGCTTCGCAGCGGAGGCGGTCGAAGTCGGCGTCCTTCGGATCGAGCTTGGCGACCCATTCGGCCACGACCGGGAGCACTTCGGCCGAGGGGCGGTCGTGCAGTTCCCGGCGGGCGCGGTAGCGCGTCCGCCATTCGTACTCGCGGAATTGGCCGAGGATTTCGTCGACCTTCTTGCCGTGCTGCGTGACGGGCGTCAGCAATTTCTTGCCGGTGCCGACCATGCGGTAAATGCGGCCGTGGGTGTGGTCGCGGTTCGGGTCGCGCTGCGAATACTGCATGTGGCCGATGAGCGGGTTGGCCCAGTCGCCGAACCAGAGGGCACCGTCGGCGCCGATCTGCGGATCGCAGGGGCGGAAGTGCTTGTCGGGCGAGCGGACGAGATCGTCGTAGCCTTTGCCGTCTTTATTTTTGACGCGTTCGCCTTTGAACCCGGCGCCGTCGTCCTTCATCGTGTAGCGCGGCAGGCCATTCAACTGGATGACGCAGGCGTACACAAATTGCTTTTGCGCATCGTCGGGGAGCGCCCGGCTGACCAGCCACTCGTTGCCGATATTTGGCCGGACGCCGTTGGGAAGCACGAAGTCGATCCCTTTGCGACCGGGGAACTGCTGCCCCGACAGCGGCACGTCCCAAGTTTGATTGGGGGTTGTTCCGTCGCCGACGATGCCTTGGCCCCATTCGTCGAAGACGTAGCACCACATGTTGTACATGCCGGGCAAACCGAACTGGCGGATCTTCAGGCTGCGCGGATCGAGGACGTAGCAGCCGCCGGCGCCGGCGCTGCGGTGCGGGCCCCACGGGGTTTCGAGCGTCGTGCTCGTGGCGATCCCTTCGAGCATGTGCAGCAGCCCGCCATGGCTCCACTCGAACGCCCCGCAACTGTGGTGAGTGTCGTCGGACGCCCAGCCGTCCATCAAGTATGTGACTTGGTCGGCTTTGTCGTCGCCGTCGGTGTCCTTCAAAAAGAGCATCCGCGGTTGGTCGACGACGAGGACGCCGCCGTTGTAGAATTCGAATCCGGTCGGGCATTGGAGCTTGTCGTAGAAGACGGTGCTCTTGTCCGCTTTTCCGTCGTTGTCGGTGTCTTCGACAATCACGAGTTTGTCCGACGGCTTCGGATCGCCCGGTCGCCATTGCGGGTAGCTCGGCATGCAGGCGACCCAAAGGCGGCCCTTGTTATCGAAGTTGATCTGCACCGGCTTCGAGATTTCGGGGAATTTGGATTCGTCGGCGAAGAGCTTCAACTCGAACCCGGCGGGGATCTGCGCTCCCTTGATTAAGTCGGCCGGCTTTTGGATCACCGGACCGCCGACCGTGTTCTCGGAGTAGTCGCGTCCCGGTTGACCGAAGCGCGTCGGCGGCACGATCAGTTCGCCGGTCTTCGAATCGTCCGGTTTGTCGGCGACCACTTTGCCGTTGGCGATGTCCCAGATGTATTCGTCGCGCACCGCGGCCATGCTGCGGAGCTTGGTGTATTCGCGCGGGAATGTCTCGGTGTCGAAGGTGCGCCGGCCGCCGTAGACGTACCAGCCGTTGACCATGCGATAATCTTGGTGGTGGATCCAACTCTTGTCGTTGACCGCGGCGCGGAGCTTTTCGAAATCGGTCGTGCCGGCTTTAGCCCCGGTGTACTCTTTCGCGAAGAGTGCGGTGTCGAGCGCTTCGCCGAGCAACTTGTCGCCGGCTTCGTTCATTTGAAACCCGCTGACGGTGAGCTTGCCACCGCCCTTTTCGAAGGCCGCGAGGGTCGGGGTGTAGACATCGACGAATGCGAGTTGGCGTTTCTGTGCGACCGCTTTCACCGCGTCGGCGTAGAGCTTGAGGTTGGCGTTCTCGATCTTGCCGTCGGGCAGAAACTTGTCGCCGGTGTTCTCGAAGGCGATCGGCGAGACGAGTACGAACCGCGGCGGGCTTTTGACATCATCGCGCGGGTACTTCGCGGTGTAGTCGTCGAGGAACTTCTCGTACTGCTTCTTGAAGAGTTCGACGCCATCCGGGCCTTTGAACGATTCGTTCCAGCCGAAGAAGCAGAGGAACGTATCCGGATTGAAAGCGTACAAGGGATCGTCGAGGTGCGTGTAATCGGACGAGCGCTGGCGTTGTCCCACTTCGTCGGCGGGAAAGCCGAAGTTGCGGACGACCAAGCCTTTGTCCTTGTGCCGCAGGTGCAGCATCGTCTCGAAGTGACCGTACAAACTCATCCGCTCGGCGGTGGTGTTGCCGACGAATGCGATCCGTTCGCCGTTGGCAAACACCAGCGGCAGCTTGCTCTCGGCGAGCGCGGCCTTCTTCGGACGCGGTGCCGATTTGAGGATCTCTATGACCGGCTTAGGCTTCGGCGCTTGGGACTGTCCGATTCCGTCGGACACGAGAATCAGGTATGCCATCGAGACGGCGGTCGCCGCGTGGCGGGCGATCCGGGAGCGGGACAACATCATTGCAAACTCCGGCGAACGGGCGACCTTGAAGTTCTAGTCCGTTGACGTCCGCGGGGAAACCCATCTAATTGAGTCTGTTCCTCCGCGCACCTCGTTTTGTCAATTTCACGCCCGGATTCACCGAAGCGAAGGAGCACGGGATGCCGGGATATCTCCAATCGACCACACCCCTCGCGCTCACCACGCCCCTCGGCGAGGACGTGCTTCTCTTGGAGAGCTTGACCGGACAGGAATCGATCTCCGAACTCTTCGAATTCGAACTCGAACTGCTGGCCGAGGCGGACGCGGAAATCGCCTTCGACCTACTCCTCGGTCAACCGGCGACGGTGACGCTCCGCAACCTTGACGAACCGCACCGCTACTTCAATGGCATCATCAGCCGCTTCGGCCAAGGGGCCGAGGTCCGCGGGCCGGATGGCGATGTCACCTTCGTGCGCTATCGGGCCACGTTGGTTCCCAAGCTTTGGCTGCTCACGCGCATCACCCGCTCGCGAATCTTCCAACAGCAGACCGTGCCGGAGATTCTCAAGGCGGTCTTCGCCGGGTTGGACACGATGTACGATTTGACCGGGGACTACGCTTCGCGGGATTACTGCGTGCAGTACCGCGAAGCCGATCTCGCGTTCGCCGCCCGGCTCATGGAGGAGGAGGGGATTTTTTACTTCTTCCTCCATACCGAAGAAGCTCACACGTTGGTCGTGTCCGATCACGCCGGCGGTCACGCGGAGATTACCGAGCCTGCAGAACTCGTGTACGACACGGTCGAGGGGGGAAACCGGCCCAAGGATCGCATCACCGCTTGGGAAAAGACCCAGGAACTCAGATCCGGCGTCGTCACGCTGCGGGATCATAGTTTCGAGGCGGCGCACCATAATCTGGAAGCGCGGGCGACGATCCAAAAAGCGGTCGATGTCGGCAGTGTCACACACGCGTTGAAGGTCGACGCGAATGCCGAACTCGAACTCTACGACTTCCCGGGCAACTACGCGAAGCGCTTCGACGGCGTCGACCCGGGCGGATCGGACCGGGACGCCGACATCGAGAAGATTTTCAAAGACAACACGCGCACGACCAAGCTGCGGATGGAACAAGAAGCCGCGCAAGGGCTAGAAGTCGCCGGGGAAAGCGACTGCCGGGTTCTCACGGCCGGGCACACCTTCGAACTCGCCAAGCACTTCAACGCCGATGGCAAATACGTCCTCACTTGGGTCGAGCACAGCGCGACCGTGGGCGACGCCTACGTTTCGGGGTCGGGCGCATCCGAGTATCGGAACTGGTTCTGGTGCATCCCGTTCGGCCTGCCATACCGGCCCGCCGAGACGGCCGCGCGTCCGCTGATCCCCGGCACTCAAACCGCCGAAGTCGTCGGCCCCGCCGGGGACGAAATCTTCACCGACAAATACG
>JAYTBD010000825.1:0-2878 GCA_043737155.1 Fimbriiglobus sp.
CAACGGAACTGAATCCGGACCTATCGGGAGGGCGGGCGATGGCATCGACCAAGATGATCGACATCCGGCGCGGGATGGTGCTGAGCATGAACGGCCAGCTCATGTACTGCCTCGAGCGCGACCTGAACACGCCGGGGAACTGGCGCGCCATCCTCTATTTGAAACTGAAGAATCTCAAGACCGGCACCATCGTCGACGAGCGCGTCCACCCGGACGACAAGGTCGACGTGGTCTACCTCGACACGCGGCCTTGCACGTACTCCTACAAAGACGGCGACGATTTTGTGTTCATGGACTCGGAGAGTTTCGAGCAGGTCACGCTCAACGCGCAAATGGTCGGCGCCCAGATGCCGTACCTGCGCGAAAACGACTCCGTGACGATCACCTTCTACGACGGCCGGGCCCTCGGGATGGACCTCCCGCAGACGGTGACGCTGCGGGTGACCGAGACCGAACCGGGGATCAAAGGGGCCACGG
Organism: Fimbriiglobus sp.; assembly: GCA_043737155.1. Lineage (GTDB taxonomy): Bacteria > Planctomycetota > Planctomycetia > Gemmatales > Gemmataceae > JALHQU01. The sequence continues at coordinate 478 of JAYTBD010000825.1, forward strand.
CCGCGGCGCAGCAGAAGTCCGCGACGCTCGAAACGGGCCTCAAGGTGATGGTGCCGTCGTTCATCGCCGAGGGGGAAATGATCGTCATCCAAACCGAGGACGCCAAGTATTTGAAGCGGCACAAGGAATAGTCCGGCATGCTCTATGACATTCCCGTTCGCAAAGCCGACGGCGCGGACACCACACTCGCGGAGTACCGCGGCCGGGTGTTACTGATCGTCAACGTTGCCAGCAAATGCGGGTTCACGGGCCAGTACGAAGGATTGGAAGCGCTCTACCGGAAATACAAGGATCGCGGGTTAGTCGTGCTCGGCTTCCCCTGCAATCAGTTCTTGAAGCAGGAGTCGGGCGACGATGCGAGCATTCAGCACTTCTGCAAAGTGAATTTCGGGGTGTCATTTCCCGTTTTCGCGAAGATTGACGTCAATGGCTCGACGGCTTCGTCACTCTACAAATATTTGAAGAAAGCCAAGCCGGGTACGCTCGGCACCGGATGGATCAAATGGAACTTCGCGAAGTTCCTCGTCGATCGCACCGGGAACGTGATGAAGCGGATCGGCACGGCTACAAAACCTGCGGCCATTGAGAAAGACATCCAGCGATTGCTGGCGGAGTGAAACAGAATCGATCACGGACAGACTGTCGCTTGGAACACGTCGAACGATGCGGCCGTGCCCGCTGCGATCAGGATCTGTCGGAGTTGTGCGGGATCGGCAACGGCTTGAATACTTTCGATGAATTCGGGCGACAGGGGGCCGAATCGCGCTTCCAGCAACTCGGTCACTGCCGCCCGTAGTGCTCGGAGTTGCCCCTGTTCCATACCTTTCTCGATCCCTTTCTCGATCCCTTTCTCGATGCCTCTCTCAATTCCTTCTTCGCGTCCCTTTTCAATACCTTTCTCGTGGGCGATCTGGACTCGCGTCTTGTGCATGGCCGGAACCCTCCCCGTGGCGTTTGCTTCCAGTATATCCTGAAACCGTGTCGACTCGCCCACCGGTATGTCGATGTACGTTTCGATGCAGTCGCCCAGCAGTGCTTTCTTTCCATCCGTCAACGGAGCATCACCGAGCCGCTGCATGGCTTCGACGCCAAACGGCAACCGCTGTTCCTTTCCCGCTTTCATTAACGCTGACAATGCGACGCCGAGCCAATTGTCGCCCCGCAAATACTCCACCGCAGGGAGCGCCGGCAAACCGACGTAGTTATACCTGAAGATCAGAACCGGCTCACCCTCGATCGGGTCGATGATCTCGCGGATCCCGATGCCGTCCAATCCGACCTTGAGAAAGACGACGACCGGCAACACCGGCTTTCTCTTCGTCCGGCGCAGGTAGAAGTAATAGTCCGGCAGTCGGCGCTCGATGTCCGTGACCGATTCGGCCGATTCGATTTCGACATGGATCAATGCGAGCGAAGTTTCGGCCTCGCCGAGTCGATTCAATTCGGCGACCAGATCCAAGACGTGGCGGGGACCGTCCGGCGGATCGGCGAACAGTTCCTTGTCCAGCCAAGCGACCCGCGTCAGATCGAATCGGGATGCTTGGTCGGGGAAAAACAGGCGGAGGAAGTCCGGGAAGAACTCCCGGATCACTTCTTTGAACAACTGATCGTGGTCGGTCGCATCGGCCATGGCCAACAGCTTACTCCACCGTCACGCTCTTCGCCAAGTTCCTCGGCTTGTCCACATCGCAGCCGCGCAGCACCGCCACTTCGTACGCGAAGAGTTGCAGCGGGATGCTGCACACGATCGGCTGCAAATAATCCGGCACGTCGGGCACCGTGATCACGTCGTCGGCGATAGCGGCGACATCGCGATCCCCCTCGCTGCAGACCGCGATCACCGGGCCGCCGCGGGCTTTGATCTCCTGCATGTTCGACATGACCTTGTCGAAGACGTTGCCGCGCGGCACCAAGAAGACACTCGGCGTATCGGCGTCCACGAGGGCGATCGGGCCGTGCTTCATCTCCGCGGCGGGGTAGCCCTCCGCGTGGATGTAGCTGATTTCCTTCAGCTTCAAAGCCCCTTCGAGCGCCGTCGGATACAGATACTGCCGGCCGAGATAGAGGCAGTTGTGCATGTCGCAGTAGCGGTTGGCGATCTCCTTCACGCGATCGTGGCACTGCAGCGTCCGCCGCACGATGTCCGGCAGCGCCCGCAATTCGTCGATGATTTTGCGGCCCTGCGGCGCGGAGAGGTGGCGCATGCGGCCGTAGAAAAGGGCGAGCATCGAAAGCACCGTCGCTTGACCCGTGAACGCCTTCGTACTGGCGACGCCGATCTCCGGCCCCGCGTGCAGGTAAACGCCACCGTCCGCTTCGCGGGCGATGCTGCTACCGACGACGTTGCAAATCGCCAGCGTCGGATGGCCCATCCGCTTCGCTTCCTTCAGCGCGGCCAGCG
>JAYTBD010000826.1:0-2875 GCA_043737155.1 Fimbriiglobus sp.
GGGTGTAGCAACGATTCTTGGAGTTTATGTTCTCGGTTCAGGCTGCATTCCAGAAGTTGTCCCAGCAGTCGCTGTAGAGGGCCGAGCAGAGGCCGGCCATTTTCCCGACGTTGCCGACGCACCAACGGGCGTTGTTGGCTTTGAGCCGTTTGCCGATGAGGTTCTTCGCCGCCCCCTCGACCATCCCGGTGCCGATCGATTGGCCCCGCTTCAGCCGCAGCGCGTAGTTCAATCTCCCTTCGTGATCCTTGAGGTAATTCAACACCCCGCCCAAGCTCGCGCCGTCGCCCTTCGGGCCGGCCGCGAGCATCTCGCCGACCCAAGTCTCGACCCCGGCGTACCCGTCGGCCAGCAGCAACACCCGGCCGCGGTCCGCGTGCGTTTTCGCTTCGGGCGTTCCGTCGCCGAAGAGCAACTTCGCCCCGTCGCCCACGTATTTCAGGGCGTGGAAGATGTCCAGCACCTGCGGCGAGCCGGGGAATTGCTCGTCGGCCCGGGCCCAAATCCAGGCCGCGCCGTCCGCCAAAACCGCGATCGTTCCGGCCAGCGGATCGAGGCCCAACCGCGTCGCGGTCGAACCCCACTGCGGCGCAAAATCGACGCTCTCCGCAATCCGCGCGAAGGCGAACCGAGCCGCCGGCGTCGGCAACTTCCGGTCGGCCCACCGCTTCGTTTCCACCGATTCGCCCCGCTCGCGTTTGGCGAAGATGCCGATTTTGGCTTCCTTCCAGCCTTCGGTCGTGTTCACCGTCGTCCCGTCGGTCTCGAATTCCGCGTCCCCCGGGGCCTGTTCGAAGGCTTCCGTCGCCCCGGGGGCTTCGTCCATCCAGGCGGCCAACTTCTTCCCCACCGCTTCGGTGACCCGGCGGATGAACTCGTCGCTGGCGTCCAAGCCGCAGAAGGTTTTCAAGTGGTGGCTGGCGGAATCGAACGACCAACTCCCGCCGGCCAAACTGAGCAGACGCCGCGCCGCTTCGGTGAGGCAGTCGGTCAGGCCGAGACGGTCGTCGAAGGGTTGGACGGAATCGCGGCAGGCGGGGGAAATGCAAACGAGGTGCAGTCGGGAAAGATCGATCCAACCCACGCCCGTCAGGACTTGGCGGTTGTGGTGGCCTTTGTTGTCGCGGCGGGATCCGCAGGGGCAGCGCCGGGCCGGGACCCCTTTTTTTCGACCGCGTCGGCCTCGGCTTGGAGAACCGTAGCCAAGGCGGTGCGCAGGAATTCGCGGCCCTGCACGACGCAGAACGACTCGGCGTTGCGCAGCACGCGACCGTCGGGCGAGGCCGACGCGGTGCGGCGGAGTTCGCGGGCGAACGCCAACGCCTGTTCGACGAGCAGGCGTTCGGTCGGATCGGTGATGGTGAGGTTCAGCGGCGTCGGCGAGGGCATGGGGATTCCTTCCCGGATGGTGGAACCGATGCGTTGTCCCATTTCTTCACCCGACGCGCAACCCCATTGCCAAACGAGAATTCACGAAACTCCAAGAATCGTTGCTACACCCCCGCCGCGAGTCCCGGTTGATCTTTTCCGGCGGGTCGCCTATTGTCCGCATCCTCGGGGCGGGCGCAGATTGCGCCGGCCCGGGGATTTTGGCCCGCGAGACCGACACGGATGTCGTGGTTCAGGCCTTGGTTGATCCGCGCAGGAATCCTGACGGCGCTCACCGCCGTCGTGTGGGCCGGGGTCTGGGCGTACCAGTGGGTCAGCCCGGAAAAGGTGCGTGCGGCCGTCGTCGAGAACCTCCGCGAACAATTCGACGACGACGTCGATGTCGAAGTCGGTTCGGCGCACGTCCGGCTCTTCGGCGGCTTGTCGGTGCACGAACTCAAGTTGACCCGCCGGGGCGAATCCGAGCCGTTCTTGCACGTCCCCAATGCCGTGATCACGCACGATAAAGAGCGGTTGAACCGGGGCGAACTGGTCATCCGAAAAATCGAACTCGACTCGCCGACGGTGCGGCTCGTGCGCGGCGCCGAGGGCCGGTGGAACGTCGCGGGGATCGCCAAACCCGGCGCGGGCGACAAGCCGATCCCGACGATTTCGGTCAAAGGCGGGACGGTCTTGATCGAGGATCGCAGCCCGGCCGCACTGCCGGCGCTGGCGATCCGCCACATTCAATTGAACGTCCTCGGCGAAGCTTCGGCGTGGATCAAACTCGACGGCTCGGCGCGGGTCGGCTTGGGGAACGACGCGCAACCCGACCCGACGGCCCTCGCCATCCCGCTGACGTTCGGCGGGAAGTGGAACCGCGACAGCGCTCAGGCGCTCGGCCGCGTCGAGATCGGCGAATGGGAAATCGGCCCCGATTTCGCGGCGGTCGCCGCGCGGCTCCACCCCGACGCGGTCGAATACGCCCAGCACATCCACGCGAAAACCAGCATCCGCGTCGATTTCACCCTGCCCGGCTCAACCGGCGCCGCGCCGAGCTACGACGCGAAATTCGAGGTCCGCGAAGGGCGCTTCGACCACGGGGCGCTGCCGTGGCCGGTTGAACAATTCGCGGGGTCGATCCGCGTCCGCGACGGCGCGCTGACCGTGGACAACGCGACGGCCCGAATCGGGAAAGCCGCCATCGACCTCAGCCTCGTGACGAAAGCCGATTGTTTCGGATCTGCCGGTCCCCGGCCGGCCCCGCGCTACGGCCCGCGCATCCGGCCGGCGTTGCGAGCGCATTGGCCGAAACCGACCGCGGTCCCCGAGCGCCCGGCGGACGGCGATCCATTTCTCGCGATCGAAGACAAACTCGATTCGCTCAAATTGACGGTGCATTCGCTCACGCTCGACGACGAATTGTTCCGCCGCTTGACGCCCAAGGCGGCGGTCATTCAACGGATGTTCTCCCCCGATGGCGCGGTGGACATCGCCCTCAATTTCT
>JAYTBD010000827.1:0-2872 GCA_043737155.1 Fimbriiglobus sp.
GGAGAAAATCACGCGCTGCCAATCGCTCCTGCTCGGCTGTTGGCGGGGAGCCCGACTGAAGATTCCCCGCTGGCGTTGCTAAACTGACTGTCAGTAACACCGCGACTCACACCACCTTCTCGAACCTCGCTTTGAACTCCGCCACCGACATCTTCGCGGCATCGGCCAAGGTCTTCAGCGTCGCGGGGTCGTCGAAATCCTCGCGCTCCAAGCGGGTCATGTACTTGCAGGCCGCTTCGTAGCTAACGCTGTCCACGTCCACGATGCGGGGCCGCATCCGCAGCGTTTTCGGGTCGATCATAGCCTCGAATTCCAGCGGCTTCAGTTGCCCGCCGACGACGCTGACGATGGCGCCGTATTTGTCCGACTCGCCCGAGAGCAGAAACTTCACCGCGCCGTACCCGAGGTCGCGGGTGTACTCGGCGTCGAACGGGATCGGGTCGGCGCAGCGGAGCTCGTACCCCAAATCCTTGTCGATCATCGTCGTTTTCAAATCGAGCGATTCCAACTGCTTCGAGATGCGGTCACGGATCATCCGGCCGAACTCGATCTCGCCGAGGCGCAGGTGGCCGTGCGGATCGCGCTCGATTTTCCCGTAGCGGCTGAGTTCCTCGTCGCTCATCGCCGCGGAGAGGCCCTTCTCGCCGATCAATTCGATCAGCCCTTCCGCCAAGACGACGAGGCCGTAGGGTTTGCCTTCGAGTTTCCGCTTGATCATCGAGCCGATGATGATGTCGCAGAGTTGATCGAGGCCGATGGATTTGCCGCGGAACTCTTCGGGGATGATGGTGAGCGTCGCGGCGGCGGCTTTGCCGATGCCTAGGGCGAGGTGCCCCGCGGCCCGGCCCATGCTGATGATGATGTACCAGCGCGTGGTGGTGCGAGCGTCCTCTTGCAGGGCGCGGGCGGTTTGCACGCCGAGGTGGCGGGCCGTCTCGAAGCCGAAGGTCGGGATGCCGGGGGGGAGTGGGAGATCGTTGTCGATGGTCTTCGGAACGTGGGCGACTTTGATCGTCCCTTTGGCCTGTTTGTAGACTTGGCTACCGCTGTACGCGGTGTCGTCCCCGCCGATGCTGACCAAGTACTTCACGCCGAGTTTGCGGAACGACTCGAGCACGTTCGCCATATGTGTCTGGTCTTTGGCGGGGTTGGTCCGGCTGGTGCCGAGCATCGACCCGCCGCGATTGAAGTACGGGGCGACGTCGTTGACGGTGAGCATTTGGATTTTAGAGGTGTCCCCCTGCACGAGGTTTTGGTATCCGTTGCGGACACCGACGACTTCGAGCCCGCGGTGGATCGCTTCGATAGTCACGGAAGCGATGACGCCGTTGATGCCGGGGGCCGGCCCACCGCCGACGAGGATGGCCAAGCGGTCGCGGGAAGGGGAATCTGCAGCCATGGAACGGGAATCCCGGAGAGAAAGAGTGACCGACGAATACGGTAAATGACACGGGGTTACGCGTAGACCTCGATGGCTTGAACGATGGCGTCCAACTGGTTCGGCACCTGCACGGCCTTGTTGGCGAAGCTCGTCCGGCGGATGCCGCGTTTGCCGAGGATTTCGTCGAACATTTTTGGATCACTGCTATGGTAGGCGACGGTGGCGGTCGGATCCTTCAGCAGGTGTCCCGTGAGGATGCAAACGACGCGTTCGCCGGGATCGATGACCCCTTCGCGCACCAGCTTCTGCACCCCGGCCACGGTGGTCGCGCTGGCCGGTTCGCAGCCGAGGCCGCCGGCGCCGATCTTCGCTTTGGCGTCGAGCATCTCGCCGTCGGTCACTTCCCGCACGATTCCACCGCAGCGGTCGAGTGCCCGAAGTGCTTTGGGCAAATTGACCGGGCGGTTGATCTCGATGGCGCTCGCCAACGTATCGGCGCGTTTGTCGGCGTCGTCCAAGTACTTCATGTAGATGCCGATCTTGCGATCGTCCGGTCGCCCGCCGTTCCAGCGCACCCCGTTCTTCTCGTAGAGCTGGTAGAAGGTGTCCGCCCCGGCGGCGTTGATCACGGCGATGCGCGGGGCTTTGTCGATCAACCCGAGTTCCAGCAACTGGATGAACGCGTTGCCGAAGGCGGAGGTGTTGCCGAGATTGCCGCCGGGCACGACGATCCAATCGGGCACTTCCCAGTTCAACGCTTCGAGGGTGCGGAACATGATCGACTTCTGACCTTCCAAGCGGAAAGGGTTGATGCTGTTGACGAGGTAAATGCCGAGCTGCTTGGAAACTTCCTGCACCCGGCGCAGGGCATCGTCGAAATCCCCGGCAATTTGGAGGGTCAGCGCGCCGTGCTCGAGCGCTTGCGACAATTTGCCGTAACTGATCTTCCCGGAGCCGATGAAGATGACGGCCCGCATGCCCTGCGACGCGGCGCAGTAAATGGCCAAGCTGGCACTCGTATTGCCGGTGCTGGCGCAAGCCGCCCGGCGGGCGCCGACCGAGAGTGCGTGGGTGAACGCGGCGGTCATGCCGTTATCTTTGAAGCTGCCGCTGGGATTCATCCCCTCGTATTGCAGATACAATCGGCCCTGATTCATCCCGGCGTACTTACCGACGGCGTCCGCCTTTTGGCACAGGGTCTGGCCTTCGCCGATGGTCAGGATTTGCGAGTCTGCGGCAAAGGGGAAGAGTTCGCGGAAGCGCCACACTCCGGAGAAATCGAGCGGGTCGTTGCGGTTGGCCCACTTCGATTCGAAGTGCTTCAGCGACTTCGGCACCGGCAGGCGATCCCAATCGTAGACGACGTCGAGCAGCCCGCCGCACTTGGGGCACTGGAACGCGGTATCCGCGAGATCGATGGTGGCCGCGCAGTGCGGGTGGATGCAGCGTTGAAAGGCCGAGGCCGACACGGAGAACCCTCGGGGAGCGGGC
>JAYTBD010000828.1:0-7063 GCA_043737155.1 Fimbriiglobus sp.
CGGAGTCTTCCTATTCGTGAATCTCCGGCCGCTGACGCGGGCCGGCTCGCCTAATTCATCGGAGCACACCATGCCCACACCCTATCGCGTCGCGGTCATCGGGCGGACCGGTAAAGGCAACTACGGACACGGGCTTGACACCGTCTGGCTCGGCATGGACAACATCCAACTCGACGCGGTGGCGGACGAGGACGAAACCGGCCGGGCAGCGGCGGCGAAGCGGTTGAAGGTGACTTCCACCTACGCCGATTACCGCGAGATGCTCGAGAAGGAGAAGCCGCAGATTGTGAGCGTCGCGGATCGGTTCCTCGATTCGCACCGCGATATGGTCGTCGCCTGCGCGGAGGCGGGGGCGAGCGTCTTCCTCGAAAAGCCGGTGTGCCGGAACTTGGTCGAAGCGGACGAGATGATCGCCGCGTGCGAGAAGCACCACGTCAAAGTCGCCATCGCACACCAGACCCGGTACAGCCCGCGCGTGAAGGTGATCCGCGACCTCATCGCCGACGGCAAGCTCGGCGACATCTTGGAACTGCGCGGTCGCGGCAAGGAAGACGCCCGCGGCGCCGGGTTGGATCTCATGGTGCTCGGCACGCACGTCTTCGACCTGATGCGACACTTCGTCGGCGATCCGAAGTGGTGCTTCGGCCGCATCGCCCACGAAGGGCGTAAGGCCGTGGCCGGGGATATCCGCCAAGGGGCGGAGGGCATGGGGCCTGTGCAGGGAGATGCCATCCACGCGACCTATGGCTTCGACAAAGGGGCCGTCGGCACCTTCGGGACGCACAAGGCAAAGCACGGCGCCGGGTCGCGCTTCGCCCTGCATATCCATGGGTCGAAGGGGATCGTCCAACTGCAAACCGGCGCGCTCGCCCCGGCGTACTTCCTCGACAATCCATCGTGGATGCCCGGCAAGAGCAAGGCCGTGTGGCAAGAGATCACCAGCGCCGGCGTCGGCAAACCGGAACCCCTGAAGGACGGCGGCGACTTGGGGAACAAGCTGATCGTCGCCGATTTGATCGACGCCATCGAGAAGGACCGACAACCGCTCGGGAGCATCTACGACGGCCGCGCGGCGCTGGAGATGATCTTGGCGGTGTATGAATCGCACAAGCAAGATCGGCCGGTGGACTTGCCGTTGAAGAACCGGAAGCACCCGTTGGGGGGATGAGTCTTCAGCCCGAATGGGCTGGGAGAACTCAGCCCAGGGCAACGCCCTGGGTACCACGACCCGGATGCTCTCTTCCTCCCCGACCCAGGGCGTTGCCCTGGGTTGAGATCTCCCAGCCCATCGGGCTGAAGAAGCGTCGGTGCGGATCCGATAAGCTATCCGAGCCCATTCCGAACCGCACAAGGCCATTCCATGAACCTGACCGCATTCCGCCGGGCGCTGACCCGCGATCCGAACGCCGCGCTGCACGTGATGCTGCCCGACGGCGATTTCGTCCCCGCGCATTTCCACGTGACCGAAGTCGGCCGCGTGCACAAGCAGTTCGTCGATTGCGGCGGGACGGGGCGCGAGACCACCGCTTGCGTGATCCAAATGTGGGTCGCGGCCGACCTCGACCACCGGCTGACGGCGGGCAAGCTCGCGAAGATCGTGGAACTGGCGGCGCCGATTTTGAAGGACGACGACTTGGCGGTGGAGATCGAGTACGAAGCCGGAGTCGTCTCGCAGTACCCGCTCGGCGGGATCGAGAACACCCCCTCGGGTCTGCTGCTGACGCTCGGCGTCAAGCACACCGATTGCCTCGCCCCGGATCGCTGCGGTATCCCGGTGACCGCGAGCGCCGCCGCGGCGAAAACGGGCTGCGGTACCTCGGGCTGCTGCTGAGCTACCGGCGCGGCGGAATAACGGCCGGTCTCGTCGCCCCGTGCAGGATGTACGGGGCGTGATTTCTGGCGATGGCGATGACCTCGTTCCCGCCCGCGCTGAAGCCGACGCTGCGAATCGGTTCGCGGATCGAGATCGTCGGGCTGATCGCTTCATTCCCGCTCGCGGTGTCCCAGACTTTGATCGACCCGTCTTCCGCCCCGGAGATGAGCCGGTGACCTTTGGGGTGGTAGCCGAGGGCTTGCACGGCCGCGCTGTGCCCCGCGAGTTGCAGGCGGGGTGACCGGACCAACTTCCCATCGTTCGGAGTGGCGAGGTCGAAGAGGAACACCTCCCAATCCCGGGTTCCGGCCGCGAGTTCTTCGCCGTTCGGGCCGATGGCCAAACTCGAAACCCAATCCTTCCCGCCGGTCGAACACTTCCGGATTTCCTCCGAGCCGATGGTCCAAACGGTGGCTTCTTTATTCCAGTTCGCGGCGAGGTGGCGCCCGTCTTCGCCGAAGCAAACGACCGCGTGCCGGAACTGGTTCGCGAAGACGGTTTCGTGGGTGGTGGTATCGAACACCGCGAGTTGCCAACCGTCGCCGGCGAGCAGTCGGGAGCCGTCGCCGCTGAACGCGAGCGTCTCGATGACGGTGGCACTCCGGGCGCCGATCTCGCGGTAGAGTTTCGTTTTTTGGAATGCGGCGAGTGAAATCGCCACGGTGCCGCGGTCGTCCCAGAGAAGGATCGCGCCCCGGTCGGTCCCGGCGGCGAACCGATTCCCTTTGGGATCGAATGCGAAGGCGGTGAATTTGGACCCGACCGGCGCGGGCTGGGGATAGAACGTTCCCGATTTCAGATCCCAGAACTGCCCATCCCCTTTTTCGCCGAAGCTGAAGACGCGTCTGCAACTCCGCTCGGCGACGAAATTCCCGTTGAGCAGGGGGTTGGGCGTGAGCTTCACCACGGCTTGGTCGGTGCCTTTCAAATCCCAAATGAAGAACCGCTGGGCCGCGTCCGTCGAGGCGATGTACCGACCCGTGGAATCGAAGCGGAGCCGAAAGACTCGCTTCGAATGCCCGCGCATGTGCTGTTCGACCGACCCGTTCTGAACGTTCCAAACCCGCACGATCCCATCGTCGCCCGATGTGGCCAACTTCTTCCCGTCGCGCCGGAACCCCAGCGTCAGAAGCGCCCCGGTATGGGCCTTCGCCACCGGGATCGTTTTTTCGGTGCGGAGATCCCACAGCGCGAGTTCACCCGTGTGATATCCGATTGCGGCGCAGGTGCCGTCCCCGTCGAGCGCGAGTGCGCTCGGTTGTCCGAATGCGGAATCCCGTTTGACCAAGACTTCGCCCGTGGCGGTGTCCCAGAGCACGATTTCGTAGGCGAAACCGGCTTGACGTTTGATCTGCCGCGCCACCAGTGCCCGGGTGCCGTCCCGGTTCAGGGCGGTGAATTCGCACGGGCAATAGCCATCGAGCGTGCCGAGGGTCTTGCCCGTGGCCGCGTCGTAGGCCGTCAGTTGCGGGGGGGAGTTATAGCCGATGAGCACGCGCCGGCCGTCGGCGGAAATGGCGGACGATCGCAAGCCGTGCGCCGTGGCCGGGAACACCCCGATCGACCGGCCCGTTTTGGTGTCCCACACCGTCGCGATGTCCGCGTCTTTCTTGGCGCTGTATCGGGCGGTCAGGACCCGGGACGCGTCTTCTGCGAGTCGGGTTTGGTAGACCCCCGCCCGGTCCGCGACTATGGATTTGGGTACGCCGACACCTTTGGCGAAATCGAACTGGGTGACGACCCCGGCGTCGTGAGCGGTCGTGACGTTGATCCCATCCCCGGTGAACGCGACGTCGGTCGCGATGGAGTTCGTCGATCCGGAGCCCGCGTCTTCGTGGGCGATCCGGTACGCGTGCCACCATTCCCAGTCGCGGCGTTTCTCGGGGCAATCGTCGAGGTGTTTCCGCGCGGCCAACACATTCCCCTGCCGCAGTTCGAGGTTGGCGAACGCGACGTTGCGGAAGTAGCGGATCCCCTCCAACCGCTCCTTCGCTTCTTCGACTTTCGACTTGGCGTCCAAAGCATCCTGTTCCGCGCGCCGGGCATCGGCCGTGGCCACTTTCTCCCCCGCCAATGCCGCCGCGATCTTCTGCCGGGCCACTTCGAGTTCACCGTTCTGCTTCGCCAACAGATCCCTCGCCTCCTCCGCCACCAGACGATGCTCATCCGCTTCGACGCGCGCCGCTTCCGCCTTCGACCAGTGGCCGGCCGCATCGTTGCGCGCGTGCACCGCGTCCCGCCACAATCCGCCGACCGCCAAACCGACCAGCGAGATCACGAGCACCAGAGTGGACAGCGCGTACACCGTGGCCATCGTCGGCCGGCGCCGCGCCCACTTGACCGTGCGCTCGATCGGCCCGGCGGGACGGACGTGGACCGGTTTCCCCGCGAGGTAGCGGCCCAAATCCTCGGCCAGCGCCTCGGCCGTGATGTAGCGGTCTCCCGGCAGCTTCTCCAAGCACTTCAGGCAGATCAATTCGAGATCGCGCGGGATCTCCTTCACGACCGACCGCGGTGACTTCGGCGAGTCGTTCATCACCTGGTGCAGCACGGCGATGGAATCGATCCCCGTGAACGGCGTCCGGCCGGTCAGGCATTCGTACAGGATAATTCCGAGGGCGTAGATGTCCGAGGGCGGCCCGACGAACTTGGTCCGGCCGCTCGCCTGCTCCGGCGACATGTACGCCGGGGTGCCCATGATCGCCTGCGTCTGCGTGATCTGCAGCGAGACCCGCTTGGCCAAGCCGAAGTCGGTGATCCGCGGTTCCCCGGCTTCGTCGAAGAGGATGTTGCCCGGCTTCAAATCGCGGTGCACGATGCCCTGGGCGTGGGCCACCTGCACGGCTTGGGCCAGCTTCACGGCCAGCGCCGCCGCATACCTCGGGGCGAGCGGGGAATGCGTCTTGATGCGGTTGTAGAGGGTGCCGCCGGAGAGGAACTCCATCGCGAAGTAGGGCTTGCCTTCGAAGTGGCCGAACTCGTGCACTTGGACGACGTGCGGGTGTTTGACGGCCGCGACCGCCTCGGCCTCGCTGCGGAAGCGCACCACATCGGAGAGGTCGGCGCAGTCCGCGTGGAGCAGCATCTTGAGCGCGACGAACCGGTTCAGGCGCACTTGTCGGGCGCGGTAAACGACGCCCATGCCGCCGCGGCCGAGCTCACCGAGGATTTCGTAACCGGGCAACACAGGGAACCGCAACGACCGCAGCGAGTCGGGAATGGGCGTCTGTGCCGACTGACGGGTGGTGCACATATCGAACTCGGCGCCGCGGATGCGGATGGCCGGGGCCAACGTCGCGTGGGGCGATCCGAGACCCGTGTGGATCACGCGCGTCATCGGTTGCGTCGGCTCGTCGGGGAACGAACCGTCGGCGTCATCCGGGTGAGTCGGCATGCCGGGATCTCCAGTTGCGGTGGGCCGCGAACTTTAGGTCACGCGTTGAAGTTATGTGGAGCGAACTGTGAAGTGCAGTGCCGAATGCTGGGAATGGGGGGGCGAATTCAGGCGGGGTACGGAAGGAATTCAGAGCGAAGCGGAATCGACCCGCCGTCGATGCCGCGAACCCCATGTAAAGATTGGAAGTAGATCACCCCGATTGCGATGGCGGATACCCCGGTCGGCGAACTACCTTGCGGGTGGTCCCTCTTCCGAAACCGGGGTGTTCAATGTCCTTCTGGGATGCGGTGGCCGATCTGCCGACGATGAGTGCCCTCTTCTTCGCGCTGGCCCTGCTCATCGCCTTCGGCTTCGAGTTCATCAACGGCTTCCACGACACCGCCAACGCCGTTACCACAGTCATCTACACGCGCACACTCAAACCGACCCCGGCCGTGCTCTATTCGGGCCTGATGAACTTCCTCGGCGTACTCCTCGGCGGCACCACGGTCGCCTTCAGCATCGTCAACTTGCTGCCGGTCGATTTGTTGATTCAGTCGAACGAGCAGAACATCCGCCTCGGGCTTGTCATGGTGCTATCGCTGTTGCTCGCCGGCGTCGTCTGGAACCTCGGCACTTGGTATCTCGGCTTGCCCGTGTCGAGTTCGCACACGCTCATCGGTTCGATCCTCGGCGTCGGCCTCGCCAATAGTTACCTCACGGGCGTCGATGGCGTGAATTGGTCGCAGGCCGGGGAAGTGGGTTTCGGGCTGCTCATCTCGCCGATCATCGGTTTCATCGCGGCCGGTGTGCTGCTGCTCGTTATGAAACGCATTTTTAAGGAACCGCGTCTCTACATCCCGCCGCAGGGGGACGACCGTCCACCGCGCTGGGTGCGCGGCGTGCTGTTGGCGACCTGCGGCGGAGTCAGTTTCGCCCACGGTTCCAACGACGGACAGAAGGGGATGGGCCTGATTTTGCTGGTGCTCATCGGCTTCCTCAGCGGGCACTACGCCCTCGACATTTACGACGGCAAGAAGATCGAACCGGCCCGCGTCGCGGCGCAGGAGGCGAAGAAGAAGTTGGAGAGTGTTGGGAAGCTGACACCGCAACTCGCCGAGGACGCCGACGCGATCACGAAGCAATTGGACGGCAAAGCCTCCTTCGCCGATCTGCCGAGCGACGACCGGAAGAAACTGCGCGAGCGGTTCTTCCGACTCTCGCAAGCGACGAAGGACTCGGCGTTCCGCGACGACGATTCGAAGGAGTGGGAGACGACAAAAGAATCGCTGACGAAGCCGATCGAGTTCGTGCCCTTGTGGGTCGTCATCGGCGTGGCGCTGGCGCTGGGAGTCGGCACGACCATCGGGTACAAGCGCATCGTGGTGACGGTGGCCGAGAAGATCGGCAAAACGCACTTGACCTACGCCCAAGGCGCCGCCGCGGAGACGGTGGCCGCAATCACGATCCTCGCGGCCGACATGGCGCACCTGCCCGTGAGCACGACGCAAGTCCTCAGCAGCGGCATCGCGGGCACGATGGCCGCGAACAAATCCGGCATTCAAGGGGGCACCTGCAAACGGATTCTACTGGCTTGGGCCTTCACCCTGCCGGGGACGATTTTGCTGAGCGCGACGCTGTATCTGGTGGGGCAATGGTTGGTGAAGTGAATATCGGAGAGAGTGAAACTGCTGAGTGAACCCCAAAGGGTATGGCAAATCTTTCTAGAGGCTGTTATTGACTTATTCCCTTGATATAGTGCATTTTAGGGGGATGAACACGACACGGAAGCCGTATCCGAGCGATGTCCCGGA
>JAYTBD010000829.1:0-2867 GCA_043737155.1 Fimbriiglobus sp.
CGCAGCGCCCGGTTGAATCCGGAAGATGTCGAAGACATCGCCGCGGAGGTCCTCGTGCAGATCATCGCCGACAATTACAAGGTGCTGCGCGAGTTCAAAGGCACCGCCAACTTGGCCACCTACCTCACGGTGATCGCACGGCGCATCTGCGTGCACGAGTTGAGCCGCCGGCAGACCGTGCGCGAATCGATCAAGAAGGGGGAATCCCGCTTGCTGGAGGATTTGCCCGACGAGAGCGAAGCCGCGATGAAAGGGATCGAGCGGCTCGAAGAGGTCGAAGCGCTGCTGCGGAAACTCCGGGGCAAAGACCGCGAGATCGTCCGGCAGTTCTACCTCGAAGGCCGGACGTACGAGGAAATCAGCACCGAACTGGACATCCCCGTGAACACGATCGGCTCCGTGCTATCACGGGCCAGGTCGAAGCTGCGCGAGTTGTCGAAGTCGTTCGCGGAACTCCCGGCTTACGTCCCGGAGAAGCCGAAGCTGCCCAAGCCGGTCGATACCAAGTCCAAGAAACAGAAGAAGTGAATGCCCGACGCGAACGCCGCCCTGTTGATACTCGTTTCGGCCGCGTTCTTCGCCGGGATCATCAACTCCATCGCCGGCGGCGGGACACTGCTCACATTCCCCGCGCTGTTGGCGGTCCTGGCTCCGGAATACGCCAATGCCACCAGCACCGTGGCGGTGCTGCCCGGGTCGATCGCGGGGGCCGTGGGCTACCGCCAAGAATTGTGGGCGGCACGCCGATTCGCACTGCAAATGCTCCCGGCCAGCTTGCTCGGTGGGATCGCCGGGGCGCTGCTGCTCGTCGCATTCCCGTCCGAGTTCGGCGAGTTGGTGCCGTGGCTCATCTTCGGGGCGGCGCTGCTCTTTTTGATCCAGCCCGTATTGAACCGCGTCCTCAAACGCCAACAGCGTGACTTCACCCACCGGCCCGGTCCGTCGCTGCTCGCGGGATTGATGGGCTTCCAATTCTGCGTCGCGGTCTACGGCGGCTATTTCGGCGCCGGCATCGGCATCCTCATGCTCGCCTCCCTCGGTTTCATGGGCATCGGCGACGTCAACAAGGCCAACGGCGTGAAGACGTTCCTCGCCAGCGCCATCAACGCCGTGTCGGTGGTCATCTTCGTCGGCGCCGATCTGGTCTATTGGCCGTATGCCTGGGCCATGGCCCTGTCCGCGATCGCCGGCGGGTTCGTCGGCGCGAAGGTGGCGAAGCGAATGGCCACGCGCTACGTGCGGTGGTTGGTAGTGGTCATCGGCTTCGGACTGGCTTTGTTTTACGCGTTGAAGTGAAGTTGATTTTCCACATGTGGCACACTCCCGTCGACCGATCCATTCGTCTATCTCGATCCGCCGATCGCTTCCGTATAATGGCACGACCGCGATTTCTCCCGCCGGATCGAGACTTTCCATGACGATGACGATGACCGAGCAGGTGCTGGCGAAGGCCGCGAAACGGGACCGCGTCCGGCCCGGCGAAAACGTGTGGGTCGATGTCGACGTGCAGATGACCCACGACGTGTGCGGGCCGGGCACCATCGGCATCTTCAAGAAGCAGTTCGGGGCGAACGCGAAGGTCTGGGATCCGGACAAGCTCGTCATCATCCCGGACCATTACATCTTCACCGCCGACCCGATGGCGAACCGCAACGTCGACGTGCTGCGCGAGTTCGCCAAAGAACAAGGGCTGAAGTACTACTACGACGTCGGCACCGAGAATTACAAAGGCGTCTGCCACATCGCCATGCCCGAGGAAGGGCACACGCGGCCGGGCGAAATTTTGCTCGGCACGGATAGCCACACCTGCACCGCGGGGGCGTTCGGGGAGTTCGCCACCGGCATCGGCAACACCGACGCGGCCTTCGTCCTCGGCACCGGCAAGACGTGGTTGAAAGTGCCGCCGACGATCCGCGTCGTGTTCACGGGCAAGCTGCCGCCGTACCTCATGGCCAAGGATTTGATCCTCGCGGTCATCGGCGACATCGGCGTGGACGGCGCGACCTACCGGGCGCTCGAGTTCGACGGCGACGGGGTGTTCGCGCTCAACATCGAAGAGCGCATGACGCTGTGCAACATGGCCATCGAAGCCGGGGGGAAGAACGGCATCATCCCGGCCGACGCGGTCACGACGAAGTACGTGGACGAGCGCGGCGTGAAGACGGGCAGCAAACCGTACACGGTATTCAAGCCGCAGTCGGGGGCGAGTTTCTACAGCGAATACGTGTACGACGTATCGAAGCTGGAACCGGTCGTGGCCAAGCCGCACAGCCCGGACAACAAAGCGTGCGTGACCGAGTTGAAAGGGACCAAGCTCGACCGCGCCTACATCGGCAGTTGCACCGGCGGCAAGCTCACCGACTTCCGCGCGGCGGCCGACATCCTCAAGGGGAAGTCGGTGCGGATCGACACCTTCGTGGTGCCGGCGACGACCGAAGTGGCGCGCGGGTTGGACACCGAAATGATCGGCGGTGTGAGTCTGCGGAACATCTTCTTGAACGCCGGGGCCAAGATCGGCGATGCGTCGTGCGCCGCCTGTTTGGGTGGGCCGTCAGACACCTTCGGCCGGTTGAACACGCCGATCAGTTGCATCAGCACGACCAACCGCAACTTCCCCGGTCGCATGGGCCACCGCGAGGCGAAGGTGTATCTGGCGTCGCCGCTCACGGTGGCGTCGAGCGCGCTGACGGGCACCATCGAAGACCCGCGCGATTTCATGGCGTGAGAGCGTTTCCATTTTCTCGGTTGAAAGCAGGGCGGTATGGGCAGGCGGTTCGTGGAACAATTTCGGGACGGGGACTTCTTCGACGAGGTTTACCTCATCACGGAGAAGCAACTCCGGGCCAACCGGAACGGCAACCCGTACA
>JAYTBD010000830.1:0-2864 GCA_043737155.1 Fimbriiglobus sp.
CGGGCGTCGCGGTCGGTATTCGTCGGGACACTCGTACTACTCGCCATTCACCTCGGCTTCGGCCAGTACGCGGAGCGCAACCCCGAACGCAAAGACCCGACCTACGGCGACAAGCTCGACAAGTTGACCGCCCGCGCCGACGACCGCCCGCTAATGCTGATGCTCGGGAGTTCGCGGACGCTGCTCGGCTTCCACGCCGGGCAGGTGGAAGGGGAACTCCCGGCGATCCGCGCGTTCAACTTCGGTACGCCCGCCGCGGGGCCGATTACACACCTCGTGTATCTGCGGCGGCTTGTCGAAGCGGGCATTGTCCCCGAGTTACTGTTGATCGAAGTCCTGCCCCCGGCGCTTGCCGACGGCGCCGATGGCCCGGCCGAGCAAGCTTTCTTCACGGGCGAACGTCTTTCATCGGACGAGGTCGAACTCGTGTCGCGCTTCGGTTTCAATGGCGACCGTGTACGTGCCGCATGGCGGGAATCGGTGTGTTCCCCCGCGTCGGCGCTGCGATTTCAATTGCTCGGGCGGGTCGCACCGAGTTGGATCCCGTGGAACTTGCGCAACGATTGGAGCCGCAATACCGACCCGCACGGTTGGGCGACACCGCCGCGTCAATCGATCTCGAATGAGGAACGCTTTGAGCGCACGTCGAAGGCGGACTTGGAGTACCGCGGTGCCCTGATCGCGATGACACCGGAAGGTCGTCCGCTGCTCGCTCTTGCCGAGTTATTGCAATTCTGTCGGACGCGCAACATCCCGACGCGTGTGGTGGTGATGTCGGAGGCCCCGTCGTTTCAGAACCTTTACCCGGCGGGTTTGTCGGATCGCATCGTCGCCGTGTTGAACGCGGTCGCGCGGGAACGAGGCTCGAGCGTGATCGACGCCCGGCACTGGTTGGAAGAAGACGACTTCTACGACGGCCACCACCTCTTCCGCGCCGGGGCCGAGCGATTCACGAACCGATTGACGCGGGAAGCGATCCAACCCCACATTGCGGGGGTGGCGCGATGATGACCGAGACGGCGACGCGCGTCCGCATTCGCACCGTGGATATCATCATCGCACCGGTGATCGCTATCCCCAATCGCACCGAGCGGCGGCGGAGCTTCCGCGTGCTGCTGAGTTTCCTCGCGGTGCTGCTCGCCGCCAATGCCGGATTGGCACTGCTCGTCGAAGAGGGCCCGGAGCACCTGCGCGATCCCGAGTACGGCCTGCGACTGAAGTCGCTCCGCGAGCGACGGCGCGAACACCCGGACCGCAAGCTCACGGTGATCCTCGGCAGCTCGCGCACCGCCATGGGAATTCGCCCCGACGCCTACGAAGCCTCGCTCGCCGATTCGAACTCGTCGCCGCTGCTATTCAACCTGTCGATGTCCGGCGCGGGTCCGGTACTGCAATTGATCGCGCTCGAACGATTGCTCGCCGACGGCATCCGGCCCGATGCGGTGTTGCTCGAATTCTGGCCGGCCTTACTCCGCGGCGACGGGCCGTATCGCGAAGATCTGCGTCTAAACCCCGAGCGGCTGCGGGCGAGCGATAACCCGATCATCGCCGAGTTTTTCGCGGATCCGGAGAAGACGCAATCGCGGATGCTGCGCGGGCGGGCGCTCCCGGCGTGGTACCACCGGCGCGCGTTCTTGGATCAGTACTGGCCCCAAGCGGTACCGCGGCTCGAACGCACCGATGCGTCGTGGGCGCCGCTCGACGGCTGGGGTTGGTTGCCGGGTCGCAAGAGCGCCACAGCGGAACAGATCGAGTTGGGTTGGCCGCACGTCGCGGGCTTCTACGCGCCGCTATTCCACGGCTTCCACGTCGCGGAATTCGCCGACCGTGCGCTGCGGTCCTGCGTGCGACGTTGTCGGGACTTGGGTATCTCGGTCACGTTCGTGACTTTGCCGGAGTCGGCGCGTTTCCGCTCGCTCATCCCCACCGACTCCGTTCGACGAGCGACGGATTATCGGACGAAACTACTCGCGGATACGGGTGTCCCGCTCATCGATGGCGCAGCCTGGGCGACCGACGCCGTGTTGCCCGACGGCTATCACCTGACCCAAGATGGTGCCGAGGCGTTCACGCGCAAACTCGCCGGTCATATTGCGCCGCCGCGATAAAATACCCGACACGCTTCTCCCTCGGATCCGCCATGAAGATTCCCAAGGTTCAGTTGATCCGTCAAATTGCCCCGCAGCCATTCGTCGCAGATGTCTACGGAGAGTGTCGGCGGGCGTGGAAAGAATCCAAACTCGCCGCGCGGATCAAGCCGGGCATGAGTATCGCCGTCGGTTGCGGCAGTCGGGGGATCAAGAACCACGGAGCGCTGGCGAAGGCCACCGTCGATGCCCTGTTGGACCTCGGCGCCAAACCGTTTGTCGTCGCGGCGATGGGGTCCCACGGCGGGGCCACACCCGAAGGTCAGCGGAATTTGCTGGCCCACTACGACATCGATGAAGCCCATCTCGGCGTGCCGGTGAAGACCGAAATGGATGCGGTGCAAGTCGGCACCAACAGTTGGGGCGAACCCGTTTGGCACGACAAGAACGCCCTCGCCGCCGACGGCTTGGTCACCGTAGCACGGATCAAACCGCACACAGACTTCCGCGGCGACTTCGAGAGCGGCATCCTCAAGATGCTCGTCATCGGCTTGGGCAAGCGGCACGGGGCCGACCAGCACCACCGCTGGGGAATCCGCGGCCTGCGCGACATGATGCCGGAGACAGCCAAGGTGCTGGTGACTCAGACCAAGTTCCTCGGTGGCCTCGCGACTCTCGAAAATGCGAAGGAGCAAACCGCCCGGCTCGAAGTCGTCGATCGCGATGATCTGTTCACGCGCGAACCCGAACTGTTGAAGGAAGCCTTCGGCCTGCTCG
>JAYTBD010000831.1:0-7051 GCA_043737155.1 Fimbriiglobus sp.
CCACGTCGCTCCACGCGTCGTCGATCTATCCACCGACGCGCACGACGCCGCCAGCGAAGCGGCCATGGAAAGACTAAGCCGGGTCGATGGCCCGGCGCCATTTCGGCGGTGGGGACTCTGAGGAAGCGGAGCCGCCGACTGGGGCGTCGGTATGAGAATCGTGCACTTTGGAATGGGGGCTTGTCAAGGTTCGGCACGCCGACGAATTCCTCCGAGGGTTCGTCTCGTCGCATGGCCAACGCGGAACCGTCGCCAAGCAGTCACTGCAAAGTCGGCGAGCGCGTTCGGATCTTCCGTCGCGGCAGAAATTGGCACGCTCGCTTCCAGCACAACGGACAGCAGCATCGCATCGCACTGGGAACCCCGCAACAAAAAGGAGGCGCAACGGCGGGCGGCGCAGCTCGACGTCCGGTCGACGACGGGTCAGTGGAAGCCGGCGATCGAATCGGTAACGGTCGGCCGGGCCGTGGAACTCTACCTCGACAAGACCGTGACGGAAGGCCGGGCTCCGTCGACAATTTCGAAGTATCAGCAAATCCTTGCCGTCGTCGTCGCAATCGCCGAGGAGCTTCGGCGGCCACGCCGCCTTCGGTCTTTGTCAGCGTCGGCTTCGCCCAGCGGCCCTCGTCGTAGGCCGAGCCCCAACTCCAAGTGTTCCGGAACCAGACGGTCGGCAGGAGGTGCACCCGGGCCGCTGCCGGGCCGCGGTTGACAACCGTGATGCGGATGAGGATGTCGTCGGGGGAAGCTTTGGCGTACTCGGCCGTCACGTCCCAGTAGCGGTCGCCGTCGAAGCCGCCGGCGTCGGTCAGCTCGTACTCGGGCTCAGACAGCCCGCGGCGGCGGTTCTCGTCCCGCAGCTTCTGGTAGGGGAACGCGGCCTGCGGATACTTGTACGAGGCCCGCAGGTAGCTGTGGGTCGGCACCGCGTCCTCGTAGAAGTACACCTCCTTGACGTCCTCGGCGTGGTTGCCCTCCGGGCTAGTCAGCCCGAATAGCCGCTCCTTCAGGTGCGGGTCGGCACAGAGGGCGACGGCGAAGCACAGTCGGCACTCGCGGTCGGTGAACCCGAGCAGCCCGTCCTCGCCCCAGCGGGAGGCCCGGCCGAGCGAGTGCTCGTAAGGGAAGCTGTCCCACAGGCGGCCGTCCGGGGAATAGTCCTCGCGGACAGTGGCCCACTGCCGTTCGCTCAGGTACGGCCCCCAACGCTTCCAGTTCTTCTCGCGGCGGCCATCTTAGGCCAACCGCCGGGCCTCGGCCGCGGGCTCGACGGGCATAGGGTACTCCGGTAGGGATCGCACGCGGATGATCTCAGCCCCTCAGCCCGCCGGACGCCGCCAAGCACTCGCCCATCACCCAGAGATGAAGTCCGCCGCTTCCATGGCGGCGGTCAGCGCCGGCATATCGCTCCGGCGAATGAGAATGTCCACGTCTCGGGTATTCCTCACCGCGGTCGGGTCAATCCGGGCGTCCCAGCCGCGACTGCGTTACCCCCGATCACCGAGTAACCGATACCCGCAGCCTCGAGTGCAGCGGTAGCCCTTCGCAAACGATCTCTCACGGCTTCCACGGCGGATACCATCCTTTCCCAGACTTCGGGACCGAAGGCGATCATGGGACTACCCTTTCGCAAACTGTGGATCACGCCGGCCATTCCCAACCTTTGCGCGGCTCTGCGCCCAAGAATGCATTCGCTTCTTTGGAGTCGGTCGTCCCCTTTTCGCCGTCCCATTTCAGCGCTAGGCCGCCGGCGCGATAGGAGACATTTCCGAGCAGCACCGCTTCCGTCAGCGGGCCCGAGTAGCCGAAGTGGCAGAGCGGTTTGCCGACGCCGCGGATGGCGTCGAGCCACTCGCGGTGGTGGCCGACGGACTTCGGGACCGTCGCGTCGGGGGCTTTGAAGTCCTTGGCAAACTCGTCGGGCAGCGATTGGTATTTCGAATAGTTCGCGATCAGCTTCTTGCCGCCTTCCCCTTCGAAGAGCACGCCGTCGTTGAAGCCGGCATATCGCACCTTGCCGTCCAAGCTCGGGCCGGGAACGCCGTGGTACCAAGTCAATTGCACCTCGGCCCGCGTCTTTGTGGCGGGGAATGTGTAATCGACTTCCAGCGTTTGGGGGACCGTGTTGTCCGCGTTGACCAATTCCGTGCCGGTGGCTTTGACCACGCTCGGCGAACCGAGGCCCAACGCCCAGAATGGCAGGTCGGTGAAATGGCAACCCATGTCGGCGAGGACGCCGCCGCCGAAGGGCCACCACCAGCGCCAATGGAAGTGCGGCCAGTTGAGATGCCCCGCGTAGAAGAACTCCTCCGGCACCGGGCCGAGCCATTTGTCCAAGTCGAACTTCAGCTTGTCGACGGGCGTCTTCATCACGCGGCCGGGGTCGGGCCGGCGCGAGCACCACACGTGGACGCGCTTCACCGCCCCGAGTTTGCCGGCTTGCACGATCTCCACGACGCGGCGGTAGTTGTCCCCCGCATGGATCTGCGTCCCCATCTGCGTGACGACTTTCTTGTCGGCGGCCGCCTTCATCACGCGGCGGACTTCGCCGACGCTGTGGCAGAGCGGCTTCTCGCAGTAGACGTGTTTGCCGAGCGCGATGGCCGACAGGGTGGCGTGGGCGTGCGTGTGATCCGGGGTGCTGACGACGACGGCGTCGATGTCTTTGCCGACCTTGTCGAGCATCGCGCGGTAGTCGGTGAAGAATTGCGCCTTGGGGAAATCGGCGCGGGCTTTAACGGCGCGGGGTTCGTCGATTTCGCACAGGGCGACGATCGATTCCGACGCCACGCCCTTGAGATTCTCGGCCCCGCGGTCGGCGACGCCGATGACCGCGAGCCGGACGGGATCCTTCGCGTCGCCCGCTTTCAGAACTTTCGCAAAAGGGGCCGCGAGCAGCGCGGTAGAAGTGGAAGCGACGAAGCGGCGGCGGTTCAACATCGGTGGCCTCGGGGGGTCAGTTCTTTTTCTTTTCGGCGGCTTTCCACTCTTCGAATTTCTCCAACGCGGCGTCGCGTTTTTTGTCGCTGTCGCCGTCCGCGTCGTCGAAATGATAAAAGGAGTAGTTCTGCTTCGCCACTTCGGCAGCCGACTTGACCCGGGGGGTCATTCCGTACTCGACGGGGTCGAGCTTGTTCAGCAGGAGGGTCATGGCGAGCGCGGCATCGCGGGCTTGGATGGGCACCCGCTTATTCCCCCCCGGCAAGCCGACGATGGTCGTCGTGATGAGCACCGTTTTGTCTCGCAGCAGCGGTTCGAAGACTTTGGCGTCTTCGGGCTTGCCGTTCTTGACGATGTAGCTCATCGCCATCCCGCGGTAGCTGGCCAGGCCCGTCTTCGAATTGAGCAATTTGATCGCGCACTTCATCCCGGTGGGCAATTTTAGCGACGTCGACAGAGTCATCGTGTAATAGAGCGTGTAAGTGTCCTCGCGGGTATCGATCCAGCGGGTCAACAGCGCGAGGTAGACGTCCTTGTTCGCCCCGCTTTCGAGGGTGGTGCGAAGCGCGCCTTGATTTATGAATTGGCTGGCTTGAGAAGGATTGCGGGCGAGGAGACCGTCCGCGACACACGACTCCGCCAGAAAGATCGCGGCGATGTCGACCGCGCTGGGGGCCGGCCGGCCGGCGCTGTCGCCGGGGCCGTAAGAGGGGCGAAATTCGCTGCGGCGGGCGATGATCGCTTTGGCAAGTTCCTCCGGGGCGGCGCCCACGGCGAAGAGCATTTTTTGATTCTGGGACAAGATCATCTCGCGGAAAAGATTGCGCGAAGCCTCCGATTTGCCGACGATGTCGAAGTACTCGCGGGCGCCGGGGAGTTTGTGATCGAACCGGCTTTTGGTATCGGCCAGAAAACAATCGACGCGTGCCTTGATGTCTTCGGATGTGGCGCGGGGCAAAAGTAAGTCGCAGCGCAATTGCACTTCGGCATTCGAGGTTGTTGCGAAGGCATCGCGGATCGCCGGGAGCGCGAACCGACCCAATTCCTTCAAGTCGCGATTGGCTTCTTCGCGCTCGGTGTAGGACGGGCTTGCGAGCGCGAGAATCAAGTCGCGGGCCTTGCGATCGAACTCGGCCGGAACACCGAGCGACTTCGGATCGGGATCGACATCTTTCGCGGCGAGGGCGGCCGTAACCGCACCGATAGCGATCAGACCGAGGAGGTGTCGGACCATGGGAAAGGCTCCGGAAAATGCGGGTGGGCGGTACTCCGGCAAACGAATCGGGGCACCCGCTCGGTGCCCCGCTCAGAAACCGCCCCGGTTCGCTTCACTACCCTTTGATCACCGGCAGCGGCTGAACGTCTTTGGGGATCTCTTTCTTAGATTCATCCTTCTTCGGCTCGTCTTTCTTGGGCTCATCCTTCTTCGGTTCGTCCTTCGGCTGCTTCGCGATCCACTCGTTGAATTTCTTGATCCCCGCCTTGCGCTTATCCTCGGCTTTGTTGTCTTTTTCGTCCTTGAAGTAATAGTTGCCCTGCTGAAACTTCGAATATTCTTGGGTGTTCACCACTTCGAGACCGTAATCCTTCGGAGCTTGACCCGCGATCTTGATGGCCGCGCCGAGCGCGAAATCGCCGAGGAGGATGTTGCTTTGCATTGCCGGCTGGCCGGGTTGAGCCGCCTGAATCAGCGTCGCATCCTCGAAAATCTTGGCGATCTGCGGCAGGTACTTCTTGGCGTCTTTGTGCTGGCCGAGAATCGCCAGAGCCGGGATCTTGTAATACCACTGGCCGTTTTGTGCGTCGGCGAGCAGAACCTTCACCGCGTAGCGGGGAACTTCCGCGAGCATCTGCCACTGCTGGGCGAACTGCATCGCTTGCTGGGCGCCGATGCCGGTCTCCCGGCTGTCGAGCCAGCGGATCATAATCTTCTTGAGCACGATCCCGTACTTGCCGGGCGAGCGGCCGGGGATCATCGCGTTCTGGAGGTCGCCGTTGTAGAGGTAGCTGGCCACCGAGGTGTAGTTGAAATTGTTCGTCAGCGTCATTTCCCGGTCGGTGTACATCGATTCGAGGAACGCGAGCACGGCGATCTCGGCGGTCGTCGGCTGGAGGTTCTGCACCCGGCCGCTCTGCGGAAAGTTCTGTCGGTTTTGAATGCCTTGGTAGTTGCCAATGAGCACCGCGCCGAGTTCGTTGGCGGGGAGGTCACTCGCGAGCAGTAGCCCGTGGTACGTGGTATTCCGGAGCACTTCGGCGAAGAGTTCGCGGGTGGATTTGTCGTTGCCGAGGAGGGTCTTGAACTTCGTCCAGCCCGGCAATTGGTGGTCGAATTTTCCTTCTGTGTCGTTGAGAAAACACGACACGCGGGCTTTCATATCTTCGGCTTCGGCCTTCGGCATCACGAGGTCGATCCGCAAGCGGACTTCGGGGCTGCTCTCGGTCGCCAAAGCCTCCTTGAGGGCGGGCACGGCGAAGCGGCCCATCTTGGCGATCTCGCGGGTGGCCGTCTCGCGCTCCTTGTAAGAAGCGCTGCTGAACTGCCGGACGAGCTCCTTGGCCTTCATCGAGTCCGATTCGGTCACGTCGAGCGATTTCGGATCGGGCGTACTCCCCGCCGTCGGCTTGAACTCGGTGGGCTCCGCCGGCTTGCCCGGCTGCACGGGTTGATAGACTTGTACTCTTTTGACCTGAATTTGGATTTGTTGCTGTTGAGCCGAAGCGACCGCGGCAACCACGAGGATCGACGTCAGGGAAAACAACTTCATGGTGCGGCGCTCCGGGTGACCGTATCCGGCGATTATACGGTGGAACGTGCGCCGGCGAAAGAGAAATTCACTTCGCCCGGCGTACGGTTTCGAATTCGACCGGCTCCTTCGGGACGTTGTTCCAGATACCGACCGCACCGGATTCGACCGCCGCGATTTTATCGACGACGTCCATCCCTTTGATGACCTTGCCGAAGACGCAAAAGCCGGGATTGCGCTCGGTGAAATCGAGTTGGAGATTGTCTTTCGTATTGATGAAGAATTGCGAAGTGGCGCTGTCGGTGGCGACCGCGCGGGCCATCGACAGCGACCCGCGGACGTTGGAGAGGCCGTTGGTCGATTCGTTGACGATGGCGGGACGCGCTTTCTTTTCGACCATCTTTCCGTCGTAGCCGCCGCCTTGGATCATGAAGTTCGGGATCACACGGTGGAACGTGAGCTTGTCGTAGAGGCCATCGTCGGCGTATTTCAAAAAGTTGGCGACGGTCTTGGGGGCCTTCTCGGGATTGAGTTCGACTTCGATGGTGCCGAGCGTGGTCTCGATGACCACGTTGTTGGACTTGGCGAGATCCTTCGGAACCGGTGCGCCGAAGAGCATCCCGACGCACACGAGAGCGGCAGACACATTCATGGCACCGGCTCCGGGGGGTTCGAATTACTTCTTGACGCGGATCGACTTGATGGTCACGTCATCCACGGGGACGTCTTTCATGCCGTTGCGGGTTTCCGTCTTCACGTCCTTGATTTTATCGACGACGTCCAGCCCCTTGGTGACTTTGCCGAAGACGCAGTAGCCGGCGTTGTCCCCCTCGCGGTCGAGGAAGGCGTTGTCGACGGTGTTGACGAAGAATTGCGATGTCGCGCTGTCCACCTCGCCGGTGCGGGCCATGGCCAGCGTTCCGCGCGTGTTCTTGAGGCCGTTGGCCGATTCGTTCTTGATCTTCCCCTTGGTCGCTTTCGTGTTCAACTTCGCATCCAGCCCGCCGCCTTGGATCATGAACTTCGGGATGACGCGGTGATAAATGAGGCCGTCGTAGAACTTGTCGTCGACGTACGACAAAATGTTGGCGACGGTGATCGGGGCCTTGTCGGCGAAGAGTTCCGCTTCGAACGTGCCGAGCGAAGTTTCGATGACGATGGTCGGATTGTCGGCCGCCGATGCGGGAGACGCGACCACCGCCATAACGGCGGCGCACAGGAAGCTGACGAGCACGAGTTTGACCAGCATGAATCCATCCTCAACGGGAAAGGGCGAGCGAAAAGCAACAATTTTATTGTACCGGAGAAGACGAGTCTTGGCGAGCGGCACGGCGTGGGCGTGCCGTGGAGCCGGGTTGCGTGAG
>JAYTBD010000832.1:0-2861 GCA_043737155.1 Fimbriiglobus sp.
CGAGAGTTCCCGGCTGAACGCCAGACCCCAGAGGCCGCCGACGCCGACGATGGCCGCGAACGCCATCACCACGTGCAGTTTCCCGTGCTCGTGCGGCACGGCCGGGACCAACCACCACACCACGTCGGACGCGCAGACGATCAACAGCAGCGCGGTCATGAACTGCATCGCTTTCGGGTTCAACTTGATCTCCCGGAAGAGCAGCACGATGAACGGCGTGAGCCAGTGGAATAGCATGAGAAAGTAGGCGAGGTAGATCCAGCCGTTCGGCTCGGTGCCACCGCCGCGTTTGATGTAATAGGGGATTTCCTCGGGGAGGTTCCCGGCCCAGATCAGCATGTACTGGCAGAAGCTGGCGTACGACCAGACC
Source organism: Fimbriiglobus sp. (assembly GCA_043737155.1). GTDB lineage: Bacteria > Planctomycetota > Planctomycetia > Gemmatales > Gemmataceae > JALHQU01. The sequence goes on from JAYTBD010000832.1 coordinate 371, forward strand.
ATGGTGAAGCCGAGCATGAGGCTGCCGATGTCGATGCGGAACTTGTCCTTCACGACGGCGAGAATATCGGCCTTCCCCTTGGTCAGCGCGTAAAAGAGGAACGTGCTGAATGCGAACGTCGTGAGGAACTGGTTCATGCCGAAGACGATCGGGAACATGCTCGACGCCCACGTCGGTTCGATCGACATGACCCAGTCGGTGGCGAAGAAGGTCATCAGCAGCGCCCAGACGATGATGCCGGGGGCGCTCAGGCCGACGAGCTTGCGTTTGCTCGGTTCGTCATCGTGGGCTTCGAAGCTCTTGGCCCAACTCAGGATCATGAAGCCGATCAGCCCGAGGATGCCGAAGTAGACGATGTAGCGGCCGGGGATGCCGAGCGCCGAGCCGGTGTGACGGCTCAAGTAGTCGTGGATCTTATGCTGGTTCTCTTCGATGGCCTCGGGGCGCATCTGTTGGACGACCGCGACCTCGGCGACCGCGGGTTCGATCCCCTGCTTCTCGAGTTTGGCGACTTTCTCTTCGTAGCCTTTCATCCCGGCCTTTTGGCTCTCGGTCGGGTGCATCCATTCGTCGTTGGCCCACCAATATGGCGAGTCTTTGCCGTGGCCCGCGTACAAGCTGGCGATCAGCGGCAGGCCGAGCACGAACAGCACCGGCAGCGTGCGGACGGACGCTTGGAAAATCCGGCGGAGCACGACGCCCCAACTCGCGCCGGTGACGTAGCCGATCATCATGAGGGCGAGCGAGCCGAAGGGCAGGCTCGACCAAAACACGAATCCGCAGGCGTAGCTGAGGATGAACTCGCGGGTGCCGTCCTCGTTGCCTTCGGTGCCGGAGTTGATAAACCCGGCCACGGCGTACACACCGAACCCGACGACGGCGGCGATCAGCGAGTAGAGGCGCACCGGGGCGACATCGACCGCGTGCTGCGGGATGGACGTCTCGGCGTGGTGCGGGTGTTCGTGGTGGGTCGCGGTGGCGGCCATTAGTGCTTCTCCCCCGCCTTCGCGGACTTCGGCTTATCGAGTTGCTTCTTCACATCATCCGTCAGGTCGGCCGCGCCCGCCGCTTGGCTGAGTTGCAGCGCCCGGACGTACCCCGCGACGCGCCAACGGTCGGCCGCATCGGGGATCTGACCGTCGTGCGACCCCATGCCGCCGTAGCCCCACGTGATGACTTGGAAGATGTAGCCGACGTTGACTTCTTTGAGGGGTTGGACCTTCCCGTAGCGGTAGAAGCCGCGCGAGGTGCCCTGCGGGTTGCCGGTGTAGGCCGGTACCGCCTTGCCCGTGTTCTTATCGATCAGTAGCGTCGACCAATCGTCCGTTTCCCCCTTGGGATCCAGGTGGTACGACGGCGGACGGAGGAAGCCGCGCTCGACGATCTTGCCGTTGGCATGCCCGGCCCCTCCGTGGCAGAGGGCGCAGTTCGCGTTGTACAGCACTTGGCCGCGCTTGAAGTCGTCCCCTTTGAGTTCGAAGGGGAACTCGCGGACGAAATTGTCGTTGCTCGTCGGCGCGCCGGGCGGCGGGACGGTCTTCCCGGCCGGATCGACCGATGCGAGCCACGCCGCGTCCGCGGGGATGCTTTTCCCGGCGGGCGTCAGCCACGTCATCAGAGGATCTTCGGACAACTTCTGGTTGCGGTGGATCACACCCGGTTCCAGCGGTCGGACCGACTGATTGTGCGGGAATACCGCGCTTTCTTCGTACGGGCGGTGCGCGGGCTGATCGGCCATCTTCTGCTGGCAACCCGCGAGAAGTGCAGAATAGAGAGTGATGAGCGCAGAATAGGCGATCACGCACCGCATCACGGAGCGGTCGCCTACCTTATTCTGCACTCTGCATTCTTCGTTCTTCATTACTCTGGCACCTCCGCGATACTTTCCGGTTGCAGGGTGGCGAGGAACGTCTTCACGCCGTCGCCGTCGCCGAAGTTCGGATCGGTCGATTCGATGCAGATGAAGAACCGATCCCGCGACGCCCTCGCGAACTGCGGGACGTTGAACACAGGGTGGTACGGCTGCGGCAACCCGCACAGGGCGAGCAGGCCGAAAAGACCGCTGAGGCTCGCCGTGAGGACGAGCAGAGCCCAGGTGATCGGGATGTACATCGGCCACGACCAGAACGGCTTCCCGCCGATGCTAATGGGGTAATCGTAGACGGTGATCCACGTCTGCATGAGCAAGCCGAAGGTCGCCCCGCAGAGGCCGCCGATGAACATAATGGCCCCGATTTCGGAGCGCGGGAAACCGAGTTCGTCCGCGACTTCGCCGACGGGGTACGGGCTGTAGCCGTCCATACGGGTGTATCCCGCCTCGCGCGCTTTTCGCACGGCCGCGATCAGCGCGTCGGCGTTCGTGAACTCGGCCATGACGCCGTACAGCGCCGGCACCGTCACGGGGTTGTGCTCGTCGATCATTTCGCGTTCTCCATGACCGCGTGGCCGTCGCGACCGCCTTGGCGGTGCGGCAGGAACTCCCGCATTTCCG
>JAYTBD010000833.1:0-2858 GCA_043737155.1 Fimbriiglobus sp.
CGGCTTGGCGGTCGCGGTCGATGCGGCGGGGGCGATGGTGCCGCGCGGTTCGGCGGCGGTCGCGGGTAGGCCGCCGGCGAGGGCGACCGTCGAACCGAGAATCCACGTCCGAAGCGTTGCCATCGCACACCCGTCGAAGCGGTGGGGGACCGACCGCTATTTATCGAACCCGGCGAATGCGGAACATGAGGATTTCCCGGGTCTCTGCAGAGGTGGACTGGCCTTCCTCTTCAACTTGTGTGCACGAAAGTCATCGCTTAAACCATTCGGCCGACCTCCGCATTACTTCCTCGTGGGTCAACGAGCGGCCGGCGTCGAGGTCGGCTTCCCCTTCCCGAATGGCTTCGAGCAACGTCAGTTCATCGGCCATCTGCTCGTAGGTCGCCCCTTCCGGCATCAGCGCGATCACTTCGAGCGCGTGCTCTTCTTGAGCGGCGGGCGCGGCGGCAGTCATCGCAAATCCTCTCGTCGGTCGGATAACCTACTTTGCTTCCGTAATGCGGCGCGAGCAATATTGTCGGGCTAGAAATCCGCGTACAATCGACGCGGAGGAAGTGTACTCTGCAATCCCACCCACCGGGTTGCCGCCGACGCCGAATGATGGGAGAGTTTCCGTCGACGACTCGAAGCCCGGTGCGTACGAGCGGATGGTCGAGCGCCACTTCGGCGCCGAGCAACACGGCGAGGAGATGGCCCGCTCCGAAGCCAAAGGGGAGCCGACATGACGACGCCATCGAAATCGCGGCGGACATTCTCCGTGCGGAGCTTCGGACTGACCGACGCGGGGAAAGTGCGGCCCGCGAACGAAGACCATTTCGTAGTCGTGGAACTCGCCCGCACCCTGTGCGTGCACCAATCGAGCGTCGCGCAGGCCCCGTCGCAGTACAGCAGCCACCGCGGGCACGTCTTCATCGTCGCCGACGGCATCGGCGGTCACAAAGCCGGCCAGGTGGCCAGCGCCCTCACCGTCGTGACCATCGAGAAATTCCTGCTCAACACGCTCAACCGCTTCTTCAATTTGAAGAGCACCGACGAGACCGTCGTGCTCGGCGAATTTCAGACGGCGCTGATGCAAGCCGATGCGCGGATCTTCGCGGAAGCGGATCAACACCCCGAACTCAGCGGGATGGGCACGACGCTGACGATGGGCTTCGCCGTCGATTGGAAGTTGTACCTCGCCCACGCCGGCGATTGCCGGGCGTACTTGTACTCCGGCGGCAAACTCCAGCAACTCACGCAGGACCACACGCTGGCGGCGGAGATGATCCGGCGCGGGACGCTGACGCCCGCCGAAGCCGCGCGCAACCCGTATCGGCACATCGTCACGAACGTCGTCGGGGGGACGCAGCCGGGGGTGAAGGTCGAAGTGCACAAGCTCGCCCTCGAAGCGGACGACCTGCTGCTGATCTGCTCGGACGGCCTCAACGAAATGGTACCGGACGACCGAATCGTCGAAGTGCTGGGCGAAGAATCCGAACCGCGCGCGATCTGCGAGCGCTTGGTCGCGGAAGCCAACGGGCGCGGCGGCAAAGACAATATCACCGTCGTCGCGGCCTTCTTCCGCGAAACGTGATGGGATCGGCCGATTCTACCGCTGGACAGACCAAGCGCGCCGAAGACTCGCGTCGAGCGTCCGCGATTCGAGCCACCGGTAAGCGCCCGGATCCATCTTGCGCCAAGCGACCCGCATCTTGCCCCAAGCCGCCCGCCGGAATCGCGCGAACGTGTATCCGCCCGCCCGGAGCGCGCGGCGGTGCCCGACCCAGATCGCGAGGGTGATCCCGGCGAACAGAATCCGATGGAAGCCCATCGTCAGCGCTCGGATCCACCGTGGGCGCCGGCGATGCAAAATGGCGAGGCGCTCGCATTGGAACCGGATGTGGGGCACTTCGTCCGCCAAGATCTGCGCGCAGATTCCCCGTAAGACCGGCGACCGCGTCGCCCGCCGAATCGCGCTGTAGTAGATCATGGCGTGCGTCTCGACCATCACGACCGGCGTCGCCCACACTTCCATCCGGGGCCGAGCGTACCGCACCGTGCGGAACAAGCGGTCGCCCCAATCCGATTCGGCCCGCCCGATCCCCGCGAGGTCGAGAAACCGGCCGAGGTCGCGGCCGTGGCGCTGCTCTTCCGCGATGAACAGCCGGACGGCATCGACGAAATCCGGATCGCCGATCGAGACGGAGTAGTGCTCGGCGGCGGCGAGGAGATGCGACCCGTCGGAAGTTTCGCCGAGTTGCCAGCCGCGGAGTGAGGCCGCGATGGCCGACACCTCGGCAGCGGTGACTCCGGCGCCCGACTCCCAAGGAATCGGCCGCCGGGCGAGCGCATTCTTCTCGAAGTACGCGATCCACTCCGACGAACTCCGCACGGGTGCCGGTTCGTATTTTCCATCCACCGCGCGTTGAAAAGAGTTCATTGGCACTCCCTAAAGCAAAACACCGGACCGAGATGGAGTGAAGGATAACAATTCACTTTGCAATGTAAAGTGAATTCGGACGGGAATTCCAAGGCGACGCCGGCTGAGGTATCGCGGCACGGGTCCTGCGGTAAAATGTCGTGTGGCCGGATGGCACTTTCTCTGGAGGTTCGCATGAATCGGATATCCGCATTCGCCGTTTTGCTCACCGGTTTCGCCGTCGGTCCGCTGTTCGCGGCTCCGCCGGCACCCCGAGAGACTTTGATGGCGTCCCGCGATGTTCTCGACGAGCTCAACGCGTCCCCGGAGAAGGCGATTCCCAGAGCGCTGCTCGATCAGGCCGAAGCCGTCATGATCGTGCCGAATACCATCAAGGCGGGTTTGGTCGTCGGCGGTCGTCTCGGCCACGGCGTCGTCGTGATCAAGGACAAGGACAACG
>JAYTBD010000834.1:0-2855 GCA_043737155.1 Fimbriiglobus sp.
GATCCAAGTCTACGCCGGCGACGGCGGCGAGAACATCAAAGACGGCCCGCTCTACGCCAGCCGCTTCGCCCAACCCTCGGGGATCACGACCGACGGCAAGTTCCTATACGTCGCCGATTCCGAAGTCAGCGCGATCCGCAAGCTCGGCACCGACGGCAACGGCCGGGTCGAGACGCTGATCGGCGAAGGACTCTTCGAGTTCGGCGACAAGGACGGCACCGGCAAAGACGTCCGCATCCAGCACGCGCTCGGGGTCATCGCCCACGACGGCAAGGTTATCATCGCCGACACGTACAACAACAAATTGAAGCTGCTCGATCCGAAGACGACCGATACCAAGACGATCGCCCTCATCGGCGATCCCGCGGACAAGGATGTGCATTTCAACGAACCGGCGGGCATGAGCATCGCGGCCGGGAAGCTGTACGTCGCCGATACGAATGCCCATCGGATCCGCGTGGTGGATTTGAAGACTTTGAAGGTGTCGACACTGGCATTGAGTGGGGTGGAGCCGCCGCCGCCGCAGAAGGAATGGCAGCCCAAGAAGTAGTGGATAGTGGACAGTGGTTAGTGGTCAGTCAGAAAAGGAGAATACCGATGATGCTTCGCGCACTCGCTTGTTTCGCTCTGCTCACCCCGATGGCATACGCCGCCGAGAAGCCGACTGCGCTGCCGAAGGGAGTCGACAAAGTCGAAGTTGCCTTCGAACCGGCCGAGGCCAAGCCGGGCGAAGTGGTGACCTTCAAACTCACCGTCACCCTCGGCGTCGGATATCACACTTACCCGTTGGTTCAACCGGATAAACTGGCCGATGGCATGGTGAACAAGATCGCCTTCCCCACCGCCGGATCGCTCATCTTCGTGGGCGAGGCCATCGATCCGGCCGGGGCGGAAACGAAGGCCGAGCCGCTGCTCGGCATCAAGGCGCTGAAGTATTACCACGGCAGAGTCGTCTACGAACGCAAAGCCGTGGTGTCGCCCAAAGCGGCCGCGGGGGCCATCAATGTCGCGATCCCGAAGTTCGTCCTCAGCGTTTGCGATAAGGACTCTTGCTTTCCGCCGAAGACGCTGACCCCGGAAGCCGCGTTCAAGGTGCTCGACGGCCCGGCCGTGGCCGTGGACAAGAAGTACGCGGCCGAAGTCGAGACGGCGTTGAAAGATAAATGAGCGCCGACCGGTAATCTCCACGAAGCCCACGGCCGCGGCGACCGTGGGCTTGTCCATTCTCCGGGTCACTTCCCATGCGCACCATTCTCTCCGCGTTCGCGTTCGCCCTGCTGATCCCGGCGGTCGGGCAAGCGCAATTGACTTTGCCGGGGAGCGGGTTCATCCCGAAAAAGTTCGCGGATGTCGGTGAAATCGCGGCAGAAGTGATCCCGGCCAAGGCGAAGCCGGGCGAAGTGGTGACGCTGAAGATCACGGTGACGCCCAAGCGCGGTTGGTACACGTATCCGGTGAATGCCCCTTCGGAGCAGACCGGCCGCATCCAATTGAAACCCGAGCCGAGTGCCGAAGCGCAAGTGCGCGATTTATACATTGTCGGCCCGGTGATCGATCCCGAAGGTTGGATCGAGAAAACATCCGCCGACCGCGCTCCCCTGAAAGATCGTGTTTATCAGAAACCCTCGACTTGGGAATTGAAAGCGATCGTCTCCCCGCAAGCATCCCCCGGCATTCACGCGGTCTCTTTCGAAGGCTTCGGCATCCAAGTGTGCGACTCGGTCTGCATGAATGCCCGCGAGGCGGATTTCCCGAAGATCAATTTCGAAGTCACGTCCGGCGTGTCGAAAGTGCCAACCGAGCATCAGGCGGAATTGAATTCGCTCATGCATGGTCTCCCACTGCGGTCGACCCCTTCCATACCCAACTCCGCCAAGATCGAATCCAAAAATCTCCCGCACACCGGCATCGTCAAGAAGAAGCACCTCCCGCTACCGGAGTACCAAGCCAAGCTCGACAGGCTCTTCGACTCCATGGAACAGCAGAAGGTGCCGCGCGAAGGGGGCATCGCCGCGCTGTTGCTCACGGCCGCATTCTGGGGCCTCGTCTCCTTGGCGACGCCGTGCGTCTTCCCCATGATCCCGATCACCGTGAGCCTGTTCTTGAAGCAGAGCAACCAGAGCACCGGCGGCGCCGCGAAGCTCGCGGGAATTTATTGCGGCACCATCGTCGTGGTCCTCGGCTTATCGGCGGTGTTCCTGCTCAGCGTCTTCCGCGCCCTTTCGGTCGACCCGTGGATGAACCTCTTTCTCGGCGGACTATTCATCGTCTTCGCGCTCAGCCTGCTCGGCATGTACAACATCACGCTGCCCAACTTCCTCCTCCGCGCCGCCGAGAGCAAACGCAAGCAGGGTGGCACGGTCGGTACCGTGTTCGGCGCGATCGCGTTTAGCATCGTCAGCTTCACCTGCGTCGCCCCGTTCCTCGGCGGCTTCGCGGGCATGGCTTCCTCCGGCCAGTACAGCCAATTCGAATTGCTCCTCGCGGGGGTCACGTTCGCCGGCGCGTTCGCGATGCCCTTCTTCGTACTCGCGCTCTTCCCGAGTTTGTTGAAGAAGCTGCCCAAGTCGGGCGGGTGGATGGACACCATCAAAGCGGTGATGGGCTTCCTCGAAATCGCCGCGGCGCTCAAGTTCTTCCGTACCGCGGAACTCCGCTGGAGCGATCAACCGACTTACTTCACCTACGACCTCGTCCTCGCCGGCTGGGTGATCGTCGCCATCGCCACGGGCCTGTACCTCCTCGGTGTCTTCCGTCTGCCGCACGACGAAGAGCGATCGACCCTCGGCGTCCCCCGGCTCATCTTCGCGATGCTCTTCCTCGGTTTTGGCATCTATTTGACGCCGGGTCTATTC
>JAYTBD010000835.1:0-6983 GCA_043737155.1 Fimbriiglobus sp.
TGGAGAACCCCAAGTACGCCGCCGCCCGCGACGCGCTGGCCCCGTTCGCGGAGCTGGAGAAAAGCCCGCAGCACATTCACACGTACCGCATCACGGACCTGTCCGTGTGGAACGCGGCCGCGGCCGGCATGACCGCCGACGACATGCTGGGGGTGTTGCAGCAGTACACCAAGTTCCCGCTGCCGACGAACATTCCGGCGAACATCCACGACGCCGTCAGCCGGTACGGGCGGGTGAAGCTGGAGCGCGCCGCCGACGGCACCCTCCGGCTGGTGTGCGACGACAAGCCGCTGCTCGTGGAGCTGGCCCGCAACAAGAAGCTGAAGGAGTATCTGGGCGCGAAGGTGGACGACACCACGTTCGGCATCGAGCCGGTGAACCGCGGCATCGTCAAGCAACTGCTCATCACCATCGGCTACCCGGCGGAAGACTTGGCGGGGTACACCGAGGGCGCGGCCCTGCCGATGGCGGTGCGAACGGTCTGCGGGTCGGGCATGCCGTTCAGCGTGCGCGACTACCAGCGGGAGTCGGCCGACGTGTTCCACGCCGACGGCGGCGCGCGGGGCGGGTCCGGCGTCATCGTGCTGCCGTGCGGCGCGGGCAAGACCATCGTCGGCATCCTGGCCATGTGCCTGCTCCAGAAGAACACGCTGGTGCTGACCACCAGCATTACTGCTGTGAAGCAGTGGGTCCGGGAGATCCTCGACAAGTCCGACCTGACGCTGGATCAGGTGAAGGAGTACACCGGGGACGTGAAGGAGATCGGCCCGGTGACGGTGGCGACCTATCAGATCGTGACGTACCGCCCCGGCAAGAAGCGGAAGAAGAAGAAAGCGGCCGACGCCGACGCGAAAGGGAACTCGACGGCCGTCAGCCAGCAGCGGCCGCCCGTCGGCGGGCCGCCGCCGTCCGAGGACGAGGAACTGGACGACTTCGCGCAGGCATTGCTGGCACAAGAAGAAGACGACGACGGCGAGGACACCGGCCCGACCGACCCGGCGAACTACCCGCACTTCAAGCTGTTCGAGGAGCGGGACTGGGGCCTCATCATTTACGACGAGGTCCACCTGCTGCCCGCGCCGGTGTTCCGCGTGACGGCCCAAATCCAGGCCCGCCGGCGGCTCGGCCTGACGGCCACGCTCATCCGCGAGGACGGCCGCGAGGGGGACGTGTTCACCCTCATCGGCCCGAAGAAGTACGACGTGCCGTGGCGGGAGTTGGAGACCAAAGGGTGGATCGCGTCGGCCAGTTGCACCGAGGTGCGGGTCGCGCTGCCGGACGACAAGACCCGCATGGAGTACGCCGTCGCCGACTGGCGGCACAAGTACCGCATCGCGTCCGAGAACTCCGGCAAGGACGACGTGGTGGCCGAACTGCTCGGCCAGTACCGCGACCAGCGGGTGCTGGTCATCGGCCAGTACCTGACGCAACTGAAGACCATCGCCAAGCGGTTCGACCTGCCGCTCATCACGGGCAGCACGCCGAACAAGGAGCGGGAAGACCTGTACGGCAAGTTCCGCACCGGGGCCGTGCGGCATTTGGTGCTGAGCAAGGTCGGCAACTTCGCCATCGACCTGCCGGACGCGAACGTGCTGATCCAGGTGAGCGGCACGTTCGGCAGCCGGCAGGAAGAAGCCCAGCGGCTCGGCCGCATCCTCCGCCCGAAGTCCAGCGGCGAGGGCGACGCGCACTTCTTCACGCTGGTGACGCGCGACACCCGCGAACTCGACTTCGCCCACCACCGGCAGATGTTTTTGACGGAGCAAGGTTACACCTATGCGATCTTGGACGAGCGCGACGTGTTGAGATCGTTCAAAAAAGAAACGTTCGAGCTGGCGGGCGAGGTTTGAAGATGTCCCAAGCGATCCCCGCCCGGATGGCGGTAAAATTGCACCGCCGGGTCTGCCTCGTCATGACCGAAGACGCGCTGCTCGCCGAGGAGTTGCTCGCGCGCAAGAAGTTGGCGGGCGAGGTGCTCGGGCGGCTTTCGGAACGCGCTTTGCTCATCCGGCCGGGGAGGATCGAAGCCGTGCTCGACGAGTTGATCAAGATGGGCCACACCCCCCAAGTGGTCGGTAAGTAATCCGAATGCCCAGCGAATCCGACGATTGGATGGAACGCGCCCGGACGGCCCTCGACGGGTACTCCGAAACGCTGCGCCGCAACGTGGCGGGGAGCATCCTCAAGCCCCGCAACCCGATCCCGATCGAAGAATTGACCGAGCGCATTTTGACGACGCTGGCCAATCCGCCGGTCGTGGATCGCCGCATCGCGGACCACTCGGCACCCGGCCGCGCCGCCCTTGCCATCCTGGGTCAGTCGCGCCAACCCGTTTGGAAAGTCGGCCACCTGCTGACGATGCTCGCCGCACTCGGCAGCACCGAAGGCTTCGCGCCGATCCAAGCTTTGCTCGACGCCGGGTTGCTCTTCCCCGCGCGCGAAGTTGTCGACCCGCCGTTGAACGGCTTCCAACAGTGGTTCGGCCAAGAGACGCTGCTCCAAGCGGAGGTGTTCACCCTCCCCGGCGTCGCGGCCCGGGCCAAAGAAGAGCCGCTCGGTCTGCCGAATTTGGCGACGGCGCAAGGTCCGCCGAAGTCGGATGTGCCGCGGCTCGCGGACGGGCTGGAATGGCCGTTGCGCATTGCCGCGGTCGGGCAACTCGTCGCCGACGGCGCGATGCGCACGACGCAATCGCGGGCGCTGTTCAAACGCGATCTGCAGCGTTTGCAGACCCACGAGCTGCTCGCGGCGGCACCGGCCGACCATTTGGAAGTCGTCCCCGATATCGGCGTGCTGACGCTTTTCTGGGCGCTCGGCACCGGCAAACTCGCGATCGTCGACGGCGAATTGATCCTGCCGAAAGCGGTTTTATCCACAACCCGTCCCCTCTCCGAGGAACTCGTCGGGTTGCTCGCGGGCTTATCGACCCTCGAAGTGTGGGATCCGCTCCTCGGCTACCGCGTGTTGGAAGGCCAGCTCTCGGCGGTCCCCTCGGCCGGATTGCTGTTGGTGCTGCTGCTGGCATCGGCCAAATCGGGCGAGTGGTGCGAATCGGGCCCGCTCGCCGCGTGGCTCTGGGAACACCACCCGGCGTGGCAGAACGGGCTGGACGCCGACGCCCAGCAACAGCGCGGTACACCCTGGGTCGAAAGCTTTTTGCTCGGCGTCTTCTATCCGCTGGGGATCGTAGAAGTCGTCGAGCGCGAGCGCCGCTTCCTCCGCCTCTCTCCATTCGGCCGATCCCTGTTCGCAGGCGGCGCGAAAGTCCCCGAGGCGCCGGCGTTCTTGCAAACGCTGATGGTGCAACCGAACGCCGAGATCATCGCCTACCGCCAAGGATTGACCCCGACGCTGATCGGCCGGCTCAGCCGCTTCGCGCGCTGGAAGTCCCTCGGCCCCGCTTGCACCCTCGAACTCACGGCGGAGCAAACCTACCGCGGATTGGAAACGAATCTGACGCTGGCGGGGATGATCCAAACGCTCAACCAGCACGGCGTCCGCCCGGTCCCCGCGGCCGTGGTCGATCTGCTCCAGCGGTGGGCGAATAAGCGCGAGCGCATCACGGTCTATTCCTCCGCGACGCTCGTCGAATTCCTCTCGCCCGCCGACCTCGACGTGGCCATCTCGCGCGGGATGATCGCGGTCCGCATCACCGACCGCATCGGCCTCTGCGCCGACGGCGCCGACCCCGACTACAAGAACCTCCGGCTCATCGGCAACCGCGACTACGAAGCCAAGCCGACCCGGTGCATCGCCGTCGACGACGACGGTGTGACGCTGAACCTCGATGCTGGTCAGACCGACCTGCTACTGGAAGCCGAGATCGGTCGGTTGGCCGACCCGTTGCCGGCCGATGGCAATTCGGCGCGGCGATACGCGTTGACGCCCGAGAGTTTGCGGCGGGCGGGTCAGGGCGGTTGGAAACTCGACGAACTCGACGTCTGGTTTCAGGCGCGCACCGGGGCGGCGCTTCCTTCCGCCGGGAGGTTATTCCTGCTCGGGCCGACGGCTCCGTCCTCGCTGGCGACCAAACGGTTGGTGCTGCAAGTGCCGAACGCGGAGATCGCCGACGGGTTGATGCAATGGCCGACGACGAAAGCGTGCATCGAGGATCGCCTCGGCCCGACGGCGTTGGCCGTGGACGAATCGCAGTTGGCGGCCCTGCGGCAGATCCTCGATGCCCTCGGGGTGAAGGTGGAATTCGCCTGAGCAGTGAGGTAGAATACGCTTCGGTTCTCAATCCAAGTGGAGCCGAATCATGGTGTTTGCAGGTTTGATTCAAAATGGAGCCGTCGTACTTTCGACACCGGTCGCCCTCCCGGATGGTACTGAGGTGCGCGTCGAATCCCTTCCACTACCGAGTGAGCCCGAACGTGCAACCATGCTCGATTTGCTGGAATTCGCGGGCATCGTGACCGATTGGCCCGACGATATGGCCGAGAACCACGATCACTACATCCACGGGGCACCGAAGCGATGAAAGCCGCTTTCTTAGACACCTTTTACTTCGTCGCACTCCTCAACACCAATGACAAAGGGCATTCGATGGCAATCGAATGGACTCGGACTTTCAAGGGTCCTGTCGTGACGAGCGAATGGGTGATGCTGGAATTGGCCGATGCATTGTGCGGCACCCCGCAACGCTCCTCTTTCGCGCCGCTCAGATCTCGGTATCTCATCCTAGCCAATTGTCGCATCGTCCCTTTCGACAACCCCATCTACGAAGAAGCCATCCGACTTTACGACACGCGCCCCGACAAAAAATGGTCGCTGACCGATTGCACCTCGTTCATCATCATGCGGCGGGAGGGCCTTACGGACGCCCTGACCGCCGACCACCACTTCGAACAAGCCGGCTTTGTCCCATTGCTGAAATCGCCCTGATGACATTCGAAATCCCTTCCGTGTAACAACCGCGCTTCATCCTGTTCGACATCCGCCCGATAAGGTAGAATCACCCCCTACGCACGCTTCCGCTCCGGGGCAACTCCATGGCCGTTTCCAAGATCGACCGGTCCGTCCGCATCGCCAAATCCCGGCTGCTCCGGCAATCGTTCGTCAACCACCTCGGCATCGGTTGGGCCGCAGCCCTCGCGGCGGTGCTCGCCTGGTTCGTCGCGCAGCCGATGCTACTCGAGAATCCGCCCGAGTCGCTGCGTTGGATCGCGCTGAGCACCGGCCTCGCCCTCGGCACAATTTTCGCGATCCTGCGGACACGGTTACAGGCCCCCACGAACGAACGCGTCGCTCTCGAGATCGACAATCGGTTTCAACTGCGGGAGCGAATCACCACGGCCGTGGCGCTGCCGATGGAGTTGAGAAACTCCCCGGCCGGGCAAGCGTTGTTCGCCGACGCGGAACACAAGCTCGCGCCGTTAAACGTATCGGAAAAATTCCCGCTCGCTCCGCGCCGCCACCTCCTCGGCGTGCCGGTATTGGCCATGGCTATCGCCGCGGTGGTGCTTTGGTGGAATCCGGAGGCACTGGGTTTGACGACAGCGGATGAAAGTGAAGTGAATCGCCAGCGGGAAGAACAATCCGTGGCCGCTCAGACGGCACTCGTCCCCAAGGCAAAATCGCCCCCCAAGCCCGTGGCGGACGCCCCGCCCGAGCGACCGAATAAGGGAAAGGGCTTGAAAGAACTCGAAGAAGAACTCGCCAAGGCGCACGACAAGTTCGCCAAGGATCCGTTCGAAGACAGCCCCGAAAAGCAGCGCGAGAAGGCGGCGGAACTCGCGCAGCTCGAAGACAAGACGCAGAAGTTCGTGGAGCAGAAGGTGGACAAACTCCAAGAATTGCAGGAGCAATTTCAAAAGCTCGACAACCTGAACAAGGACATGGAATTCGAGGACGGCCCCGCCAAGGAGTTCAACGACGCCCTGAGCAAAGGCGACTTGAAGAAGGCCAAAGAGGAAGTCGACGAACTCAAGAAAAAGGCCAAAGAGAAGAAGCTCGACGAGAAAGACCAAGAGAAACTCGAGCGCCAACTCGACAAGATGAAGAAAGAACTCGAACGGCTCGACCGCGACAAGAAGAAGGAAAAAGAGGAGCAGAAAAAAGAGCGCGAGGAGAAGAAGAAGGAACTCGAAAAGGAGATCGAGAAGGCGAAACAAGAAAACAAGGATGCGTCGCAACTCGAACGCGAACGCGAGAAGATCGAACAGCAAGAGAAGCAAGAGCGCGAAGCCGGCGAGCAACTGCAGGAATTGGCCGAGAAACTCGGCGGCGCCCAAAAAGGCTTGGAGACGATGGATTTGGAAAAGGTCGCCGAGGAACTCGACCAAGCGGGCAAGCAGCTCGAAAAAATCGACGGCGAAGTGCAGGACTTCAAAGAGGCCGAAACTCAGTTGCAGAAGTTGAAAGAAGAGCGCCGCGAAGCCGCGAGCCAAGGGGAGAAAGGGGCGAGCGGGCAAAAGTCATCGGGCGAAAAAGCCCCGGGCGATGGAAAAGAGCCGGGTCAAAAGGCGAAGGGCGGCGCCAACGACGGCGGCATCGGCGCCGGTCAACGTCCGATCAACGACGACGCCAAGACGGGTTCGCAGGATGAAAAGATCCGCTCGCCGTTCGATCCCCGGGGCAAGAAGACGTTCGCCGGTTCGACGCGCGGTCCGGCCTTCACCAAAAAGACCGAGGCCGAGTTGGGCAAGGAAATCCAGCAGCGCGCGCAAGAAGCCCCGGCCGGTGCCGACGCCCAACGCTTGCCGCGCGACGCCCGCGATTCGGTGAAAGAATACTTCGAAAAACTCGGCGGCACCGGATCGAAGAAGTGATCCCAAGCGATGTCGGGAAGTGTTTGGCGACTGGTGTCGGCCCCGGACTTCAAAACCGAGTCCGGTAAGGCACCGAGTTTGCAAATAACGCTGTTCTCAAGAGGGTGTATCTGGGCAGGAGCGCAAGAACAACCCGGAATACATCGTCAGGTTGATCGGGCAAGTCGTGAAAGTCAGTTTGGAGTCAGTTCGGGTCATCAAGGCGTTGCCGAT
>JAYTBD010000836.1:0-2829 GCA_043737155.1 Fimbriiglobus sp.
CGCGGCGTGCTCGCACGGATTCTGGTCTCCCCCGCATTCCTCTTCCGCGTCGAGAAGTCGGCGCCCGGCAAAGTCGCCGGCCCGGTCGACGATTGGGAACTCGCCACGCGCCTCAGTTACTTCCTGTGGGCCTCGGCTCCCGATGCCGAACTGCGCACGCTGGCGGCATCCGGGAAACTGCGCGATCCGAAAATCGTTGCGGAGCATGTTCAACGGATGCTCAAAGACAATAGGACACGCGCCCTCGCGGTGGAATTCGGCACGCAATGGGTGCACGTCCGCGGCTTCGACCAACACAACGAGAAGAACGAAAAGCTCTTCCCCACATTCGATGCGGCGTTGAAAAGTGCGATGTACGAGGAATCGATCCTCTTCTTCCAAGACCTGTTTCAACAGAACCGCCCGGTCGCCCACGTCCTCGACGCCGATGCGACCTACCTCAACGATACGCTGGCCAAGCACTACGGCATCCCCGGCGTCACCGGCCCGCAGTTCCGCCGCGTCGAGAAAATTCGCCAATACGGCCGCGGCGGCATCCTCGGTTTGGCGAGCGTGCAGACGCACGAATCCGGGGCCTCGCGCACCAGCCCCACACTCCGCGGGAGTTGGGTGTCCGAAACGCTATTGGGCGAGAAGCTGCCGAAACCCCCGCCCGATGTCCCGAAGATCGCGGAAGAGGAAGCCGGGGCCAAGCTCACCGTGCGCCAGCAGATCGAGATGCACTCCAAAGCCCCGCAGTGCGCGGTCTGCCACGTCCGCGTCGATCCGTTCGGTTTCGCCCTCGAGAAGTACGACCCCATCGGCCGGCGCCGGGAGAAGGATTTGGGCGGCCTCGCAGTGGACGCAAAAGCAAAGCTCAAAGACGGCACCGAGTTCGATGGCATCGACGGACTCCGCAGCTACCTCTTGGAAAAGAAGAAGCATGTGATCGTCCGGCTCTTCTGCAAGAAGCTGCTCGGCTACGCCCTCGGCCGCCAAGTGAGCCTCTCGGACACGGCGCTGTTGGACGAGTTGGTGATCGAGTTGAACAAGCCCACCGGCACGGTGGCGACGGCGGTACAAATGATCGCGGGGAGCCCCCAGTTCCGCAACGTCCGCGGAGCGGATACGATGGAGGGAGAGTGATGCGTTATGATGGGATCCATGAAGCCCAATGAAATTTGGGCGAAGCTGCGGGAGAAGTTCAATCGGAGCGACGAAGAGATCGCCGCGCTGTTGCAGCCTCGCGCAGCACAGCCGGATCGATTCTTCAATATTGAACAGCAACAGCGCTTGAAGGAATTGTTCGACAGATGGCGACTTGCGAGAGACACCGGAGCAACATTTCCGGCCGATGAACAGGTCGAACTTGAACGGCTGACGGCGGAGGAGTTGGTAGCGTCAGGATTGCGTGCGAAAGCATTGTTCGAAGAGTTGCAGACGTACTGCTCTTGAGGCAACTGAGACATGGGCGCAATTGCAAATAGTAATGCTGGCGATGACGATCCGTTTGCGGGTTATGCTCCGCAACCGGTCCGTTGTCGGTGGCTTTCACCCGTTGATGAAGCCAAGGCGCCATCCGCCGAAATCATCCGATTGATTGTCGATGAATCTCGTGGAATGATTACACCACCGTGGCCGAACGAAATCTATAACAGGCATCTGATCCACGAAGTCGTGAACTTCATTGGGCCAACCAGCGCCGTGATGGTGACTCCTGCTGGAATCATCACGACAAAAATGGATTGGCTTGATCCTGTGCGTGCATCGGTGCCTGTTGCCCTCGAGATCGTTCGCGATTGCGTACGCCATGCGGATCTCGGCTCGCCGCGGATGGCACTTTTGCTGGGAGTCGATGCTTGCGTTCCGGGAATAGCCGTGCCAGTCCAAGCCGTTGTGCACCTCGGGGAAGAGCGGTCAGTCTCATTGACGAATACGGCGATCAAAGTCTATCCGTCGGAGAATGGTTGCCTTTTTGGATGGCACGTTTGTGAAGCCGAGGGCGAATTAATTCCAGAGCTGCTTCAAGGCCACATTGCCAATACCCACGTGGGCAAAGTGCTCGTCTTGGTATGCCACGAACTCGTTCTCTTTTCCGGCCGATCTGAGAGTAATCTGACAAATTCGCTGGGCTTGGCTATGCGCGAGCGATATCGCCAAGCTGCGACATTGAATCCACCTGCGCGATACGTCGTTGTTCCGACACATTGGCAGGATGAACGAAGTGGTGGATCGTTCATCAACGCCGCTTTCGAACTCTCGAAAGAGTCCGGTGCTACTGTCGTGCTGACTATGCGTGCTCCGAAGATTTCGCTCGAAGCGGTCGCAAATCGCTTCGCCGTAGTGGGGCCGAACTCCGACAGGGTCGTGACACTACTTGTCGAAGACACAGAGTGATTTTCTCTCCATAGGTTTCATACTCAATGACGACTTCAACCTCCCACCCCTTCTCCCGCCGCGCGTTCCTCAAAGGCGTCGGCGTCACCGTCGCGCTCCCGTGGCTCGAGTCGGTCCCCGTCTGGGGCGATGACCAACCCAAAAACAAAGCCTCCGAACCGCCGGTGCGGTTCGCGTGCCTCTTCTCCGGCAACGGCTACCACTCCAAGGAGTGGTGGGCCAAGGGCGAAGGCGACAAAATGGAACTCGGCCGCGTGCTCGAGCCCCTCAAGCCGCACCGCGAGAAGCTCACCTTCTTCAAGGGCCTCTACAACCAAGAGGCCCTCATCGGCGGCATCCACAGTTGCCAAACGGGCAACCTCCTCAGCGGGGCCCACCTCGCCCCGGACGGCGGCATCCAATCGGGCCAGAGCTGCGATCAACTCCTCGCCGACAAATTGAAGGGCCAAACGA
>JAYTBD010000837.1:0-2827 GCA_043737155.1 Fimbriiglobus sp.
GACGAGGCCGGCGACCGCGGCGGGGTCGGCGGCGTTCGGACGCAGCAGTTTCATCGCCGCTTCGTACGCCGGAGCGTAAATCTTGGCCGATTCCACGGCCGACTTCGCCAAGATGGATGTGCGATCGGTCTCGTTCTTGGCCGCCTCGCAATCCTTTTCCACCGCAGCGTTGATCGGCTCCATCCTCGCTTCCACGTCTTTCCGAATCTTCGCTACCTCGACGGCGAACGCCGGCAATTTCGCGTCCGGCTTTTTCGGCTCCTCCGCGACGGCGAACGGAGTGAGTGCGAACAAGGCGAACGACAGCGTGAAGAGACGGATCATCGGGCGTGCCTCCTGAATCGGTTCGCCGGAGTCTACACCCATGACAGGGTGTGCAAATAGCCGAAGCCAGAATCGGAGTGGCCCTTTGAAGTTTGGCGACACGGCGAGCCGGAGCTGCCGGTGATTTCCTGCGAACCACCGGCAGCTCATGCTGACCGGCTCGCCTTGAGTGCCAATCGGGGGCTCGGCTCAACCCACAAGTGGGCCGACGTGTTCACTCCAAATTCAATTCCTTCAACTCGCGTTCGAAACGGCCCCAGAGTACCGGGCGCGTCGGGATCGGCGCCGTGCGGTGATCGAGCGCCAAATCGAGGATGTACATCGTTTCCATGTAGCGCGTCCGCTCGCCGTTTTTTCGCAATCGGTTCAGGTGCAACTGCTCGCGCTTGTAGCGGCGGGCCAATTCCATCAGCGTCAGTATGCGCATGCCGTCGGTGCCGTGCTCCACCTGCACATCCCGGCAGCTCGGCCAATCTTCGAAGAGGGCCAAGTCGTCCACGGCGATGATCAGGATCGTAATCGGTTGGTGCACGGCGATCCCGGCCGGTTCGCAGCACGGGGCCAGCACGTACAGATCGTGATGGAACGGGGCGTTGGCCACGCGGTCGCAGACGAAGTTCGTCAGCGTCTCCAGAAGGTACGAGCCTTCCGGCCCGTCCATACCGATGAGCGTGTGCTTCGGCGTCGTTTGAAACGCCCGGTGCAGCAAGTCGGCGGCGAGGTGCCCGTTCGGCACGACCCGGTTCAGCTCGGATTGGCCGAGCGAACGGATCCGCAGCGTGCCGGCCACCTTTTTGCCGACGAAACCTTCTTGGCTGGCCAGCAATTCGACCGATTCGACCAAGTGGTGGGATATCACCACGGTATCCCGCGCGTCGCCGCGGAGGATGTTGCGATACTCGCGGATGCGCTTCCAGCGGGCGACGATCCACGTGATCCCCGTCCCGATCAGCAAGCCCACCAAAACGCCGGCGCCGCGAAACCCGAACTCATCCCAAGAAAATGCGAACATCGGACTGCTTCTTTCCGCACGGAGGTGCAGAAGTAATTCGCCGGCGGGGAATGGGAATTTTCAAGCCGCTTTGGCAACCTTCGGCAGCGGCTCCGGCGATTCGGTCAACCGAATCTCGCGGGCGCGCTGGCCGGTGCTGTCGTAAAGCAGGATGCGATTCTCGTCCGCGGCCCAGACCGCCGACGTGCGCAGCATCCGCGGTCCTTCGACGTGGAGGAGCAACCCGCAGACTTTGCCGCGGCGCACGAGCGGGGCTTGCTTTAGCGGCGCTTGCTCGGGGTCGAGCCGGTCGAAAAGGCAAAGCTCCGCGTGGACGAACGCCAACAGCTCCGGGAGCGTCGGCAGCGCTTGCACGCTCGACTTGGGGGAAGGGGGGGTAGCCATATCTGAGAGATCGACCGTCGCCGCCGCCGCACTCGTCCTCGAACGCTTCCATCGCACCGACGCGGATCATGCGATCCCGATTTGCCGGTACGCTTCGTACAACACGATCCCGGCCGAGGTGGCGAGGTTGAGACTGCGGACTTTGCCGGTCGGCATGGGGATGTTCAGCAGTTGTTTGACAAAGGCGATTCGCAGCTCCTCAGGCAATCCTTTGGTCTCCTTGCCGAAGAGAAGCACATCCCCGTCGCGGAATTCCGCTTCCGTATACCGCCGGGGCGCGGGGTTATCGATCAGCCAGAGTCGGCCCGGAATTACACTGTGGAACGCCTCCCAAGTCGGGTGCTGGACCAAATCGACGTGCGGCCAATAATCGAGACCGGCCCGGCGCACGGCCGCGTCGTCGATGCGGAAGCCGAGCTTGCCGATGAGGTGCAGCCGCGCCCCGGTCGCCGCGCACAGACGGGCGATGTTGCCGGTGTTCGGCGGAATCTCCGGTTCCCAAAGTGCGACGTGCAACATATCGCAAGTATATCTACCGAGTCGTAGGGCCATCCGCGTTTGATTTCCGAAGTCCGGATTCGACTTCGGAAATCGTCGGGAGTGAGCGACGTCCGCTGGCGTCCCGGGAAAGGACTTCCGAAGTCGAAGCCGGACTTCGGAAGTCGGCGCAACCCCCTCGCTTCCGCCGGATCTCTGCGGTATTTTCAAGGTGGTCTCCGCTCCACCGAGTCTCGCCATGCGAACGTTGCTCGCCCTCGCAATTTCGACCCTGACAACGTTTGCCGCGCCGGTGCCGAAGGAACTCAAGCAAGCGCCTCCGCGGGATCGACTGCAGGGCCGGTGGGTGATCGTCTCGATGGACGAGGGACAGGGGCAACAAGTGCAAACCGGCGACTTCGCGGACTACGCGGTGCGATTCGAAGGCGACAAATATTCTTCCTCCTACCGGCTCGGTCCGATCTGTCAGGGCGTCAGGGCGGACTTCGATTTCGACGCCTCGCCCATGCGGATGACGGTCAGCGGCCTCCCCTACATCATCAAAATCGAAAATGGTCAACTCTGGAAGTGTCACGGCCAAGCGGGGATGTTTCCGACTGAATTCAAAGG
>JAYTBD010000838.1:0-6965 GCA_043737155.1 Fimbriiglobus sp.
ATTGTTCCCGCTTCCACGGTCCGGTCAAGCCGACAGTTGCAAGTCGGCGGGCCGGATGGAACAATACGGGTGGCGGATCGAAACCTTCCCACATAACGATCCGCCCGGAAAAGCGTTGGAGATCGACCGTGCCCGTCCGCTTCCGCTGCGACACTTGCAATGGCAAATTGAGCATCGCGACCCGCAAGATCGGGACGCCGGTGGAGTGCCCGCGCTGCAACGAGAGTATGATCGTGCCGAGCGCTTCGCAGATCGGCGAGGAACTCACGGAATTGCTCCTGACCATCGGTAGTAACAAACGCGAGACCGCCGAAGTCGCGCGGGAAGACGCGGCGACGCGGCCGGCGGCCAGAAACGGCTCCCGGTCCGCGAAGTCGCTCGATGATCTGCCGCTGTTCGAGCGGTCCGATTTCGACAAGCTGCTCGACCCGCGTGTGAAAGCGGCCCAACCGCTGCCGTTGCCCGTCCCGGTTCCCCCGGTCCCGGCCGCGCCCGCCGACTTGGATGCCATCATCATTTCTCGTGCGAAAGCCACGGCGCTCGCCGTCATCGTCGTGGTGCTGCTCGGTTCGGCATTCGGAATGGGCTACCTCGCCCGCGGCTTCGCCGTGCCGAACGACCCCGCCGGAAGTGATCGCTGATCAGACGCCGCGGCGGTTTTTCGCGCCGGCACCGACTCCCAAAATGGTTTCAGCGGGCATCGCGGTACCCCATTTCGGACGTAAGTCGTTGGCGCGCATGGGTTCTACCCGAATTCGTAATGATTTCGCGGAGGGGTGGGGCATTTCCGGCGAAACCATTTTCGGGTCGGTGACCCAGAGAATTCGGTTGCACCCTATCCGAACCGGATCAGCAAATCGCCGCCGTCGACTTGCGTCCCCGGCTTCACCAGCACCTCGGCGACCGTGCCCCCCGCCTGGGCGTAAATCGTCGATTGCATCTTCATCGCTTCCAACATCGCCAGCTTCTGCCCGGCCGCGACTTCTTCGCCCGTCTTGACCATGATTGCAACAATAGCCCCCGGCATCGGCGCGGCGACGTGCTTGGTATTCCCGGCTTCGGCCTTGATCCGCGCCGCCGCGATGGCCCCGAGGGTGCGGTCGACGACGAGCACCTCGCGCGGTTGTCCGTTGAGTTCGAAAAAGACGCTGCGTTTGCCCTCGGCCTGCGGCTCGCCGACGGTGAAGAATTTGATGATGAGCGTCTTGCCCGGTTCGATCTCGACGCTGACCTCATCCCCCTTTTGCAGGCCGTAGAAGAAGAGCGGCGTCGGCAGCACGCTGAGGTCGGAGAACTTCGCCACGTGCTCGGCGAACTTGGCGTAAACCTCCGGATAGAGCAAATACGCCACGACATCGCGGTCGGTCGGGACGCGGTTCAATTTCGGTTGCAGGGTCTGCCGCGCGGCTTCGAAGTCGGCGGGCGGCAGTGTCGCGCCGGGTCGGTCCGTCAATGGGATGCGTCCGCGCACAATCCGCTTCTGAAGGTCGGGCGGGAAGCCACCCGGCGGCTGGCCGAGCTTGCCCTCGAAGAATTCGATCACCGATTCGGGGAAGGCGAGTTCGCGGGCGGGGTTCTTCACGTCGTCGGGCGTCAGGTTGTTCGCCAGCATGAAGAGCGTGAGATCGCCGACGACTTTCGAAGTCGGCGTGACCTTCACGATGTCACCGAAGAGTTGGTTCACCTCGGCGTACTTGCGGCCGACTTCGTGCCAGCGGTCGCCCAACCCGAGCGACTTTGCCTGCACGTACAGGTTCGCATACTGCCCGCCCGGCATCTCGTGCTGGTAGACTTCGGCGGAGCTCGAAAGCTGCCCCGTTTCAAATGGAGAATAGAAGCCGCGAACCTCTTCCCAGTACCGGGCGGTGTCTTGGAGACTCTCGAAATCGAGGCCGGTGTCGCGCTCGCCGAAGCGCATCGTTTCGACCAGCGCGTTCAAGCTCGGCTGCGCCGTGATCCCCGCGAGTGGGGCGAAGGCGCAATCGACGATGTCCACGTCCTCCTCGGCCGCCATCAGGTACGACGCGAGTTGCCCCCCGGCGGTGTCGTGGGTGTGGAAGTGGATTGGGATGTCGATCTCCTGCCGCAGGGCGTGCACCAACTTCTTCGCGGCGTATGGCTTCAGCAGCCCGGCCATGTCTTTGATGGCGAGCATGTGGGTGCCGTGCTTCACCAAGTCCTTGGCGAGATCGACGAAATACTTCAGGGTGAACTTGTCGCGGCGGTCGTCGAGGATGTCGCCGCTGTAGCAGATGGCCGCTTCGCAAATGGCGTCGGTCTTCCGCACCGCATCGATGGCGAGCTTCAAGTTCGGCAGCCAGTTATTCGCGTCGAAGATGCGGAAGATGTCCATCCCGGCATCCGCGGCTTCCTTCACGAACGAGTAGACGACGTTGTCCGGATAGTTCGTGTAACCGACCGCGCTGGCGGAGCGCAGCAGCATCTGAAACAGGATGTTCGGAATGCGCTCGCGCAGCTTCGTCAGGCGGTCCCACGGATCCTCTTTGAGGAAGCGCATCGACGTGTCGAAGGTCGCTCCGCCCCAGTTTTCCAAGGAGAAAAGCCCCGTGTGGACCCGCGCGTAGCGCGGTGCGATCCGCAGCATGTCGTAAGTGCGCATCCGCGTGGCGAGCAGCGATTGGTGCGCGTCCCGCATCGTCGTATCGGTGACGAGCAGCCGCTTTTGAGCGCGCACCCACTTGGCGAAACCGTCGGCCCCGAGCTTCTTGAAAATGTCGCGTGTCCCTTCGGGAAGGGGACTGGTGTCGCGCGTCGTCGCTTCCCACGGGCGGTCCGCGGGGATGGTACTCAACTGCGGTCGGTTCACCGGCGGCGTCTTCACCTCGGGGTGACCGTTGACGATGACATCGGCGAGATAGCTCAGAACTTTCGTCGCGCGATCTTGCCGGACTTTCATCACGAAGAGTTCGGGCGTCTCGTCGAGGAACCGCGTCGTGACGCTCCCCTCCAAGAACTCCGGGTGCGTAACGAGGTTGATCAGGAACGGGATGTTCGTCTTCACCCCGCGAACGCGGAACTCTTGGAGGCAGCGCTCCATCCGGCGGGCAGCGTCTTTGAAGCGCAGTCCGCTCGCGGTGACTTTCACCAACAGAGAATCGTAGAAGGGGGTGATGAGCGCGCCGCCGAAGGCGGTGCCCGCATCCAGACGGATGCCCACACCGCCGGCCGAGCGGTAGGCGGTGAGTCGGCCGTAGTCGGGCATGAAGCCGTTCGCGGGGTCTTCCGTCGTCACGCGCGATTGGATGGCGAAGCCCTGCGTCAGGATCTTCGATTGATCCCCTAGGCCGATTTCCGGATCGGACAACGGCACGCCTTGCGCGATGAACAACTGCGCTCGGACGATGTCCCGGCCGGTGATCACTTCCGTCACGGTGTGCTCGACTTGGATCCGCGGGTTGACCTCGATGAAGAAGAATTGCTTCGAATCGGCGTCGTAGAGAAACTCGACGGTACTGGCGTTGTCGATGCCGACGGCCCGGCCGACGGCGAGCGCCGCATCCAAAATTCCTCGGCGGACGTCGTCCGGCAGGTTCGGGGCCGGGGCGATTTCAACGACCTTTTGGTGGCGCCGCTGGATCGAACAATCGCGTTCGTACAAGTGGACGAGGTTGCCGTGTTTGTCGCCGATGAGTTGCACTTCGATGTGCTTGGCCCGCTGCACGAACTTCTCGAGGAAGCAATCGCTGTTGCCGAAGGCCTGCCCCGCTTCGCGCTGGGCCTGCTCGAGCGCATCCGCGAGTTTGTCCGCCGTCGGCACGACGCGCATCCCCCGGCCGCCGCCGCCCATCGACGCTTTCACGATCACCGGGTACCCGAGTTTTTCGGCGAGTTCGGCCGCCTCCGCCGTCGATGACAACGGCTTGTCACCACCGGAAAGGATGGGGACGTTGGCTTTTGTGGCGATGGCGCGGGCCGCGACTTTATCACCGAGCTGGCGGAGTATTTGAGGGCGCGGCCCGACGAAGGTGATGCCCGCGTCTTCGCAGGCCTGGGCGAAATCGGCGTTCTCGCTGAGGAAGCCGTAGCCGGGGTGGATACCGTCGATGCCGACGTCCTTGGCGAGCGAGACGATGCTCTTGATGTCGAGGTAAGCGCGGATCGGTTCGCCGGGCTTGCCGACGCGGTAGGCTTCGTCGGCCTTGAACCGGTGCAGCGCGAAGCGGTCCTCGTGGGAATACATCGCCACGGTGCGGATGCCGAGTTCGTGGGCAGAGCGGAAGATGCGGATGGCGATTTCACTGCGGTTGGCGACGAGCAACTTCGTGATGGGCTTCGACATGGTCGGCAGATCCTCGGCGACGGCGGCGTTCGCGGTTTGATACGGATTCGGCCCGACCGGGAAAGCGACAACCCCGGCGGGGCCGGGGTTGGAGTGAGTCGTTGATCTCCGGACCGTCACTTCTTGACGAGCGCCGAGACGTTGAGGATCAACTTCGGCTGCGACTTGTTGTCGGTGACGATCTCGATGGTCTGCTTCACGGCCCCTTCGGTCTCGGCGGCCATATTCACCTTCAGCACGTGTGCGGCACGGGCGCCTTCGGTCACTTGCATGACGCTGACGGCCCCGCTCGGCACTTTCACTTCGAGGATCTTGAACGGCGCGTCGCCGGTGAGGGTGACCTGTTGCGTCGAAGGGCTTTTGCTCGAGTTAACATTGCCGAACTTCACTTCGGAGGGGCTGACCGCGATCGATTCGACCACGGTCACCGTCACCGGGATGCGGATCTTGCCGATGCCCGCGACGTTCGTCGTCAGAAACACTTCCGACATCCAATTGCCTTTGGGGCAGTCGGGGTCGAGCGTGCCGGTGATCTCGAATTCGCCGTTGCCCTTGGCCGTGGGCTTCGCTTCGACCTTGATAAACTTGCCGTTGCTCTTGGCTTCGGTCACGGTCAACTGCGGCTGGTTGAACAAGGTGACTTTAATTGACACCTTTCCGCCCGCCGACTTCTGCACGGTGCCGAAACTCAGCGAGTCGGGGGAGAAGAACAGATCTTCGCGGGCCACGCACGAGACCTTGAGCACGACTTCTTCATTCGAGAACGGCACGGTCACCGTCACGCTCTTGTGGTTGTTCCGCTGGTGCGTCGGGATTTTCTTGGTGTCCATATACGCGACGACGTGGGTCGTTTCGCCCGGCGCGAGTTGCGGATTGAGGACCGATGCGGCCACGCAACCGCAGCCGATGCGCGGGCTGCCGATGGTGATCGGGTTCTTGGTCGTATTCTTGATCGGGAAATAGTGCACGAGCACGGGACCGATCGAAGTGGTCGCAAAATCCTTGCTCGTCTCGGTGAAGTAATCGGGTGCGCCGGCTTGCGACTGGGTCGAAAGGCCGGCCGCGATCAACAGAGTGCAAACAGTACGCCACATAGCGACAACTCCAGAAGTGCGGCAGGGGCGGCATTTCCCCCCGAAAAGCCATCGACTGCCGATGCATTCAATGTAGCAAGGTCGGTGCCCGAACCGCATGAGGAAAACGGTCCGGATTGCCAATGGGTGGGTACGGGTCCCCCGGCTCGCCCGATACAAACGGGACACCGCAAACGACCGGGAGGGTCTGCCAAAGGCGGGCTACTCGTCCTTGCTGTTATCGGTGAGCGAAGCCAACCTCGTAGACTTGCGCGACTCCGGATATGCGAAGTGTTCGGCCCGGCGGTCAAGAAGTCGCGCCAGCCGACAGGATACGCACGACCGTAACAATCGATAGCGTTATCGAAGCGTTGCCCCACGTGCACGTCCGGCACACTCTTGCACAAACTCGCACAGCGATCTGCGCATCACCGGTGGGCCAATACCGCAACATCGACCCGCGCCGCGCCGCTCGCCAGGAGTGCGACCGTGACCGCATCCGAGGTGGCGCCGGTCGTCAGCACGTCGTCGATGAGCAAAATCCGCGACCCCTTCACCCGCGACCATGGCCCTTCGGCGAATGCACCGACCACATTCGTTTTCCGCTCCGCCGGGGTCTGCGTGGTTTGGCTCGGCGTCGCGCGGATCCGTCCCACCGCCCACACCGCAATCGGCAAGCCCAACGCCGCGGCCACACCGCGCGCCAGCGATTCGGACTGATTGAACCCGCGCGACCAGCGCCGCCGCCAATGGAGCGGGACGGGGACGACCACCTTCGGTGCCGATTGCTTCAGTCGGTCGCGGGAGTGCTCGCCCCAGAAAAATCCGAGCGTCTCCGCGAGCGTTTCTTGACCGGGGTTCTTAATCTTCAACACCGCATCGCGCAGGCGACCGTCGTACACACCAAGCCGTTGGGCGCTCGCGAAATGGTACTTCTCATTCCGGCAGCGGGGACAACCGTCGGCATCGGGGACGTGCGCGCCGAGGCTACTGGCGCAGCGGGTGCAGGTGGAAAAGGCGTCCGTACCGAGGGCCGTGCGGCACGACGGGCAAAGGCAAATGGGCGAAGGCTCGGCCGGCATCGCCGCGTCGCAGAGCAGGCAGTCGCGCGGCCAGACGAGTTCGCCGAGGGAATGGATCGCGGAGCGGACGATGCGCATGGCTCACGCCACTTGACGGGCTTCGAGCGGAACGGCTTTTGGCAGCGTGAGCGCAAACCGAGTCCCGCCGGCCCAGCGGAGTTCGCCGCCGTTGTTGCGGGCCAACGCCCATGCGATCGATAGCCCGAGTCCGCGACCCCGACCGGCGGATCGCCCCGAGTAAAAGGGGTCGAACAGATGATCCTGCGATTCGGCATCGGGGCCGGGACCGCTGTCTTCGACGTGGATCGCCACCGCGTCGGCGTGGGCGGTCGAAGTCAGTTTCACCCACCCGCCCTTCCCGGCCGCCTCCAACGCATTCTTGACCAAGTGCCCGAAGGCGGTGCGGATTTGCTCCCCGTCGATTTGAAGAAACGCTTCCACCCCCAATTCGATGTCCAATCGAATCCCGAGCGACTCGCATTCCGCTTCGAAGTCGCGGCGGATTCGGTC
>JAYTBD010000839.1:0-2824 GCA_043737155.1 Fimbriiglobus sp.
TCAACTTGTCCCAATCGACGGCGACGCCTTGGTAAACGATTTTCGATCCGAGCTTCACCGAACGGAGCAGGAACAAGTGCTGTGCGCCGGATTCGTCGGCGAGCCAACGCGCCCGCATTGGCCCGATGTGGACCGCCACCGGGGCGACGATCGGACCCGGCTTAGCATCGGCGAGATCGACGAGGGCGAAGCCCTGATCGCGCGACTCCGCGGTTTTAGACCGCGCGAATCGATCCCGCAAATCGAGTCGGAGTACTTCACCCCGACTGCGCCCCGGCGATTTACTGCCGCCGGGGGCACTCGGTTTCATCGCACCTTCACCCGGTTTCAACTCCGCTTTCTTCTTGTCATCAGACTTGTAGTTCTGACCCTTCGACAAATCGTCATTGGCGCGATTTTGAATCGACCGGGTCAAATTTTCGATCCACTGCAAAGTCTGCTGCTCGGGCAATTGCGACGAGTTGGAAATCGGCGGACCAACATTGCCGTCTTTCTCGGTCGACTGCTTGAGCCCCGGCGCCGATTGCGTTTTGCCCGGTGCGTTGTCGTAGCCGCCGCGGAAATTGGTGGCTTTATCCACCGCGAGTTTGCGCGCCGGAACATCCCGACCGAGTTCGGCCGGGCTCAATTCCCGTGGCCGCGGCGCGATGGACACCGGGGGTGAGTTCACTCCTTGGGCCAACGGTGGAAAGTACTGGTCGGCGGGCAGACCCGGGACTGGTTTGCCCAACTCTCCTTTCGATGCGCTTTGCGGAGGTCCCGATTTCTGCTCCGCGAGTTTGGCCCGCGTGTCGTCGGGAAGTTCGCAGTAGAGACCCCGCCGCGCCGTGCCCCCGAGCTTCGCCTCGAAGCGCTCGAGGTGATCTTTGGCGGCTTCGGTGACGAGCCACGATTCCCCGCTGTCCCGCATGTGCCCTACGGCTTCGTCGGGACTCGGGGCGGGGTTTTCGGTCGCCGGCTCGTCCGCCAACGGCACGGGGACGATGTAATCTTCCTCGAGCGGTTCAATCCGATCCTGCTCGGCCAATCGCTTCAAAATCGCCGGCGTCGGGAACGCCGCGCAGAGTTCGTCCAAATGCGTCGCCCGTTGCGGTGTGCAGTTGAACAAGTTCAACCCCAGCGGTCCCGTTTTGAGCCGTTCAGCGAGTTCGGCCGGGATCACCTGCGGCGATTGCCAGCCGCGATTCGCATCGATTTGAACATGGAGTTTCACCCAGTCCGGCAGTTCCGCATCGAGCAGCGGCGACGGCACCCGGCCCGGATCGACGGTCGGCGAACCGGTCTCGTCGATGACGATGGCCGAAGGGGCGTGGAGCGCGGTGTAATGCGAATAGGGCCGGTTGTTATCCAGACCCAAGGGCGAAAGCATGTGGCTGTCGAGCCGCCAGAGTGCCAGGCGCTCTTGATTCGCGGCCTGCGCTTGAATGGCCGAGTGGCGTTGCGATTCCTCGACGCGAAGCGATGCCACGGAGACCCACGACAATCCGACGACCACGAGGACGGCCAACAGGAGCAATCCGCAGACGGTGCAGGTGGGGGAACAGAGGAATCGCCGCGTCATGGCTTGCTCGTTTCAAAGGTCAACCCGGGGCCCGCCATGTACCCGTGCGACCGGACCGTCACAATGGCCTCGGCGTTGTCGTCGCCGGCCGGATCCTTCAACTTGGCCCGCAAGCGGGCAATATGCATATCGACGGCACGCGTCTCCAACCCGGCGGTGCCGATGCCCCACACGCGGCCGAGCATTTCTTCGCGCGACACCGCCCGTTCGCGGTTCGACACCAAGTATTTTAGCAGCGCCGTTTCCGTCTCGGACAAATCGGCCCGTTCGTCGTCGCTCCAGCGGATCTCGCGCCGGCGCAGGTCGATCTTCGCCCGGCCGCAGCGCACCTGCTGAACCTCCTCGGCCACTTTGAGCGTTCTGCGCAATACCGCTTCGACGCGGGCGAGGAGTTCGGTGACCGAGAATGGTTTCACGACGTAATCGTCGGCGCCCATTTTCAGCCCGCGGACCCGGTCGGCTTCACTGCCCCGAGCGGTCAGCAAAATCACCGGCCGCGTCGGGCAAACACGCCGCAGTTCCGCGAGGACTTCGAAGCCATCCTTCTTCGGCAGCATGATGTCGAGCAGGACGAGATCGACGCCGCCGGAACTGGCTTCCCGCAAGCCGGTCAGCCCGTCGGCGGCTTCGGACACGTCGTACCCCGTCATACGGAGGGCTTCGGTGACACCGCGCCGGATGGCGGGTTCGTCCTCGACGACGACAATGCGGGCCTTGAACATGGCGAACCCTCGGGTGAATGACGCGACTTCATTTGTAACGACGACGCCGGAGGGTGCCGAGTTTCGGCCCGCGGAAATTACTTCGACAAGAACGAGCCGATGGTGACGTTCTTATCCAGTTCCATCCTGAAATCGTAATCGATGGTGAGGGCCTTCTCACCGTTCTGTTTCGGGTCGATCTTCACGTCCCAGCGAAGGAGATTCTTGTTTTTCTCGTCTCGGACATACAGCGGATCTTCGCTCAGTTTCGACGATCCCATCGTGAACGACGTGCCGATGGTGCCGACCGCCTCGGCGTGGGGCATCCGATCCCAGACCTGCACCTCGACCGGCGCCGCTTTGTAGCTGCTCAGCAGGATCTTGTACTTGAAGGTCAACACTTGGTTGCCGCCTTGGGTCGTGCGCGTTTTGTCCATGAGCTTGCGGGTCACCTGCAATTGCGGATCGACGCCGAACCCGACGGTGAACGGTTTGCCGATGGCGACCAGCGGCAGTTTGGTGCTGCCGACGAAATCGCTGTCGAGATACATCGACGCTTCGC
>JAYTBD010000840.1:0-2822 GCA_043737155.1 Fimbriiglobus sp.
GCCCTTACAGGGCGGGGAAATGACTGACCGATACCCAGGGCTTCCGCCCTGGGCTAAGTAAGTCGGCCCCTTCGGGGCGAAGAAAATCCAATGCGATTCAATACATGACCGTCAGTAGCCGGACGCGCCAGCGACGGAGTAACCAAGTGCGCATACAAACCAATATACTCGCCGAGTTTCATCGTTCTGTCGCCGGCGCGTACGGCTAACCAATCCATCACCACTTCAGCGATTCGCCGGAACCCTGCTGTTGGACTTCGGCCGACTTCGAAGGCAGAACGCCGACGAACTCCCGGCTGAGCAGCCAACCCCAGAAGAGATCGACCAAAAGCAAAAACGTCGTGAGGAGGACCACCGTGACGAGGACGACGATCGTGTCCTGCACCAATTTCTTGCGGGTCGACCACGAGACCTTGTTCATCTCGGCTTCGGTCGCGATCAAGAAGTCGGCGAACTGCGGGACGTTGACCAACCGCCATGCGAACCACGCCGTGACCAGCGCGATCAGGAAGGGGATCGTGTATTCTTTCGACGACAGGATCGCGATGGCTTTTTCGTAGAACGGGACGGTGATGGTCTGATCGCCGATCCCGAAGGTCCGGTTGTCGTACAAGCTCCAAGCCCCGGTCCACCCGACGATGAGAATGCCGACGAGCGTGTAGCGGCGGAGCTTCAATCCCTGCGTCGCTTTGAAACTGTTGAGGTGAAACCAACCCTGTTCTTCGATGGTGTGCATCTTCGTTTCGGCCCACGCCGACATGAGCAGCTTGTACGCCCCGAACAACAAGACGCCGAGAACGGCGAGCGTCACGGGCGTCTGATAAGCGAGGTCGGCGAGGTTGATATAGACCGCGCGGACGACGAAGAAGATCGTGATGATCGTCGAGATGACCAGGAAGATCCCGCCGCGCAGACCCTTGGGCGGATTGTTCCCGGCCAGTTGGGTGCCCGCATAGATGACCCCGCCCGCGGCGGCGAGTTGGAAGAGCAACCGCAGCGAGACGTTCAAGAACCCGGGCAGGCGGCTCGCCGACGGGGCGATGTATTCTTGCCAGATCAGCGGGACGGCGTAGCCCGCGATGACGAGGCCGCCGAGGACGACGAGCGCGCCGAAGACGCTGGCGACGACCAAACCCGTGTGCGTATCACTGGCTCGCCGGGCGGGGGGGGAAGTGGAGGGTTGAACCGCAGTCGACATACCCGGCCCTTTCAGACCCGCACGGCGTGCGGGGCGCATCCAGCAGACTAACGGAAAATTCGGTGAGCAGGTGCGTCAGGAATCGAACCTGAAACCTGCGGTTTTGGAGACCGCTGCTCTACCAGTTGAGCTACGCACCTATGACCTCGCAGTGGGCGGTGGTTAGAAAGAAAGGACACCGGAAAGGGGAATCTCGTCCCGCTTCAGTGCCCTGTTCTTCACTATCCACCACCAACTATCAACTAACCACTACTTCTTGCCCGCGGGCGGATCTTCTTCCAAGATCTTGGTCACGACGCCGGAGCCCACGGTCCGACCGCCTTCGCGGATGGCGAAGCGGAGGCCTTCGTCCATGGCGACCGGCATCCCTTCCATCAGCACGACTTCCACCTTGACGTTGTCGCCGGGCATGCACATTTCGACGCCGGCCGGCAGGTTAATCTTGCCGGTCACGTCCGTGGTGCGGAAGTAAAACTGCGGCTGGTAGCCGCTGAAGAACGGCGTGTGCCGACCGCCTTCGTCCTTCGACAGCACGTAGATGTTGGCTTCGAACTTCGAGCGCGGCTTGATGCTCCCCGGCTTCGCGAGCACTTGGCCCCGTTCGATGCCGTCGCGGTCGATACCCCGGAGCAGTGCCCCGACGTTATCGCCGGCAATGGCCTTGTCGAGGGTCTTCTGGAACATTTCGATCCCCGTGAGGATCGTCTTCACGATGTCCTTGCGGAGGCCGATGATTTCGACTTCGTCACCGACCTTGGCCGTACCGCGTTCGACGCGGCCCGTGGCCACTGTGCCCCGGCCCTTGATGCTGAAAACGTCTTCGATCGACATCAGGAACGGTTTGTCTTCGGCCCGCTCCGGGATCGGGATGAAGTTGTCGAGGGCGTCGCAGAGTTCGTCGACCGACTTGGAGCCAGGGCCATCGGTGGTCGGGTTTTCGAGGGCGTCCTTCGACTGGCCGCGGATGATCGGCGTTTCGTCGCCGGGAAACTCGTACTTGTTCAAGAGTTCGCGGATTTCGAGTTCCACGAGTTCGAGCAATTCCGG
This sequence comes from Fimbriiglobus sp., assembly GCA_043737155.1. Classification (GTDB taxonomy): domain Bacteria; phylum Planctomycetota; class Planctomycetia; order Gemmatales; family Gemmataceae; genus JALHQU01. The sequence continues at coordinate 2,246 of JAYTBD010000840.1, forward strand.
ATCGTCGACGGTATCGCACTTGTTCATGTACACGACGACCTTCGGCACGCCGACTTGGCGAGCCAGCAGCACGTGTTCGCGGGTTTGCGGCATCGGGCCGTCGTTGGCCGCCACCACCAAGATCGCACCGTCCATTTGGGCGGCGCCGGTGATCATGTTCTTGATGAAGTCGGCGTGCCCGGGGCAGTCGATGTGGGCGTAGTGGCGCGCGGCCGTTTCGTATTCGACGTGCGACACGGCGATGGTCACCGTTTTGTTCGCATCGCGGACGGTGCCGCCTTTGGTAATTTCCGCGTAGCTTTTGACCTCGCCGCCGAACTTGAACCCCTGGCGCGCGACGAGCGCCGCCGTGAGGGTCGACTTGCCGTGGTCGATATGACCGATGGTGCCGACGTTCAGGTGGGGTTTGGTACGCTTGAATTCGCCCTTCGCCATCGCAATCTCCGCTGGGAACTCCAGGTTGCTGGGAATACGCCCGGACGCCGGAATCCGCGCCCCTTGGAGAGAGGCGCGGCGGCGACACCGGAGCGGAGTGGAGGCGGCCCGCACCGACGGGCCCGTTCACTCCGGAAAGCTG
>JAYTBD010000841.1:0-2819 GCA_043737155.1 Fimbriiglobus sp.
GCGACGACGACGATGGTGTAGTCCATCGCGCCCTTCTCGCGGAGCTTCTCGACGACGGCGGCGACTTTTGATTCCATCTGCCCGCAGGCGACGTAGACGCAGATTACGCCCTCGCCGGCTTGATTGAGAATCGTGTCGATGGCGATCTGGGTCTTGCCCGTCTTGCGGTCGCCGATGATGAGTTCGCGCTGGCCCCGGCCGATGGGGGTCATGGCGTCGATGGCCTTGATCCCGGTCTGCAGCGGCACCTTCACCGGTTGGCGATCCTGGACGCCGGGGGCGACCGATTCGACGAGGCGGGTGCGCTTCGTGAGGATCGGGCCTTTGCCGTCCACGGGGTTGCCGAGCGGATCGACGACGCGGCCGACCATCTCGGGGCCGACGGGGACCGACAGCAGCGTGCCGGTGGTGCGGACTTCCATCCCCTCGCGGACTTGGAGGTAGTCGCCGAGGATGATGACCGACACCGACGTTTCTTCGAGGTTGAAGGCCAACCCGCGCACGCCGGCTTCGGGGAAGTCGACGAGTTCGCCGGCCATGACCTCCGAGAGGCCGAAGACGCGGGCAATGCCGTCGCCGACTTCGAGCACGCGGCCCGTCGCCTTGACGTCGACCGATTGGCCGAAGCCTTCGATCTGGGCGGTGAGAACCGAGGCGATCTCGGAGACGTTCGGTTTAAAGGACATGGCGGCCACTCGTCATCAGGTGGGTGCGGAGGGTTTCGAGCCGGGAGCGGACCGACGTGTCGTAAACGCGGTCGCCGATCTGGACGACGAGGCCGCCGAGCAAGTCGGGGTCGACCTTCACGTCCAAGATCGGCTCTTGTTTCAAGGTCGTGGCCAGCGTCGAACGCAGGCTCTCGAGCTGGGCGTCATTCAATTCGGCGGCCGTGCGGACCTTCACACGGACGCGGTTGCCTAGGGCATCGCGCAGGGCGTGGTAGGTCGCCGAGATGTCGCGGAGGAGGCCGAGCCGACCATTCTGGTTCAGCACGCCGAGGAAGTTCTTGAACAGCGGCGAGGTGTCGTCGCCGAAGGCTTTTTCGAGGATCGGCAGCTTGGCGGCGCGGCTGACCGCCGCAGAGTTGAAGAAGTCCACGATGCCGGGGTTCGGCTTCAACACGCCTTCGGCGACGCCCTTCAGTTCCTCGCCAATGGTGTCGGCGAGTTGGGCGCGACCCGCCGCGGCGAGCAGCGCTTCGGCGTAGACACGCGCGAGCCGGGCTTTGCTGCCGGTGGCTTCGGGGAGCATTTCTTCGGGGGACACTGCGGTGGCCATGGTGAATCCTAAACCCGTAGGGGCACCCCTTGTGGGTGCCCTGACCAACCCGGACTTTGGCGATCCGATCCACGGCATCCGGTGCCGGGGACCCACAAGGGGTGCCCCTACCTGCGATCCGATCCACGGCATCCGGTGCCGGGGACCCACAAGGGGTGCCCCTACCTGCGATCCGATCCACGGCATCCGGTGCCGGGCACCCACAAGGGGTGCCCCTACAATGATCATCACGCCTTCGTGACGGTGCGCTTCAATTCGTCCAGCGACTCCGCCAGCAACCGGCTGTGGTCGTCGGCCGTGATGCTGCGGCGGACCGCCTTCGTGCTCATCAGCGACGCCAATTGAATCGCTTGATTCTGAATCTCGGCGAGGGCGTGTTGCTTGGCCGTCTCGATGTCGGCGAGCGCCCGCTTCCGCTCCGCGGTCGCTTCGGCGACGCCGGTCTCTTTTTCCTTGACGCGCAAAGCGTCCGCATCCCGGCGGGCTTCGTCCATCATCGCGCGGATCTTATCCTGCGCCAGGGCGAACTCGACCTTCAACTTCTCGCGGATGTCCTCGGCGTCCCGGCGCGCTTGGATCGCCTCGTCGCGGGCACCGGCGATGGCCGCCTCGCGCTTCGCCAAGCCTTCGGAAATCTTCGGCCACGCGAACCACATCAAGATGAAGCAGAGCAAGCCGAAGACGATCAGCGTGAAGATGCCGAGGTCGTAGCGCTCCAAGGCCAAGAAGCTGAGGCCGCCCCCCTCTTTCTTCTCACCGGTGTCGCCGGCGGCCACGACCGTCGTCGATTGTGTTTCGGCGAGCGCCGGTCGGGCCATGAGCATCAGGCCGAACGCGGCGACCATCGCCAGCAGTGCAAAGCGCATATCAGCACCTCCGTTCCGTGCGGGGCGATGGCCGCATCACTTGATGAACAGGGTGACGAGGCAGAGCACGAGGCTGATGATCCCGGCCCCTTCGATGAGGCCCGCGATGATGAACATCGCCCCTTGGATGGCCCCGGCTTGCTCCGGCTGGCGGGCGATGCCGCTGAGCGCGGCGAAGCCGACCAGCCCGAGGCCGATACCGATGCCGACCACGCTCAGGCCCATGCCGATGGCGGCGGTGGGGCCGTTGCCGTCCACGGCCGAGGCCGGGCTGGCGATGAACAGGAGCATCGCGAGGGCGAAGAGGAGAACGAACGACTGACGCATGGCGAGAACCCTTTCGAGAGGAAGTTTCGGAGGAACCGCGGTCCCGTGTTTAGTGGGCGGGGTGTTTGGCCAGCCCGATGAAGATCGCCGCCAAGAACGTGAACACGAACGCCTGCAACCCCGCGATGAACAGCTCCAGCAGGGAAAGCAGCGTGACCAGCACCACGCTGAAGAGCGAGACCGGCCAGTACATCCAGTCTTCGGCGATGGAAATCTTGTAATCGGGGTCGGCGACCAGCTTGATGAAGAACAGGACCATGAACAGCACGGTGTGCCCGGCCAGCATATTGGCGAACAACCGCACGGCCAGAACGAAGACGCGGATGAACGCCGTCATGTATTCGAGGA
>JAYTBD010000842.1:0-2817 GCA_043737155.1 Fimbriiglobus sp.
TTTGATTCTGCGGGGTTTTGTCGTCCTTGTTCAGGAACAGGTAGAACCGTTCCGAGTCCGCCATGAGCAGGGGCTCTTTGAGCGCGGCCTTGCCTTTGACCATGGTGTGATCTTCGAGCTTGTCCGAATCGAGTTTCGCGTCGAGCAGGACTTTCCCGGTGCGGGAACTCAGCACCTGCACCGCCCCGGACGCCAGGACGATCCCGGTGATTTCGGGGTCTTGGGTCTTGAGCACGGTCGAATCGGCCGGGTACTCCTTGCTCCAAACGTCTTTGCTCTCCACGATGTCGTACAGGTGGATTTTGCGCGGGCTTTGCTTGGTTCCCGCTTCGCCGAGCAAAACTTGCCGGCCGAACAGGGCGAGTCGATTCGGGCCGTTGACCAAACTGCCGAAGTCTTTCACCCCTTCCACGGTGGCGCCGTCGGAGGCCCGCAAGACTCGCGATGTCGTCCCGGTCGAACTCGCTTCGACCAGGTAGATGAACCGGGCGTCGCCGTAGACGGAAGCCCGGGACGACACGTTGGCCCGCGTCCACAGTTTCGTACCCGTGCGCGGGTCGACCACCACCAAGCCGTCACGGGTCAACACGCACGCGTACGACGATTGCAGCACCGACGATTTGCCGATGCGGAAGGCCCACCCGTCGGTACTCCGGAAGATGGTGTCGCCGTCGCCCGTGGATTCCGGCTGGAGGCCGCCGTTCTGGAGGTTGTCGGTACTCAGCCCGAGGATGTTGAGTTTCCAGAGCTCCTTGCCTTTGTCCTGCGACAGGTCGTAGCAGTAGATGTACTGGCCGAGGTGGAGCATCAGCAGGTGGCCGCAGGCCTGGGCGATCCGGTTGTTCGTGGCGTTGATCGGCTGACCGTTGACGTTGTACAGCGGTATCGACAGGTTGGAAAACTTGGCCCGCTCCTCCCCCGTCACTCGATCCGTCACTTTGAACGTTTGAAGGTTGTTGTTCTGATCATGATCGAGGCTCAGACGATACTTCTTGAAAAAGGGCAGCAAACTGCCATCCGGGGAGATGGTGGCGGAGTTGGGGCGTCCTTGGCCGTTGTTCGGCCCCGTCGACGCCTCGACTTTGAATTTCCCCAAGCTGACCACACGGGCCGGTTCGAGCGAAGGGAGCAAGCGCTTGTCGGTGATGATGTCGCCGTAAATGTCGGCACCGGTCCTCCCGTCGCGGACGACGCTGGTCGGGAATTCCGTCCCCAAGCGGGAATACATGCCGACGGCATCTTCCATCATGTTGCGGCCGGTCAGTAGCCGGGCGAGTGCTTCGGTCGCCCGCGCGGCCGTCAGCGTGCCCGCGGCCGAACTGTCGGCTTCGCCGACGAGGTTGAACAAGTACGACTGGGCTTTGCGCTTGTCGTCGTCGTTGTTGGTGAGCATCAGCCGCTCGGCCAGCAGGAATTGGGCCTCGCTGCCGGATGCGAAATACGGCCCGAACGTCTTCACGAAGTTTTCGAGGGCGCCGAGATCGTTCGCGCCGCGGACGGCCTCCCACTCCTTGGCGACCCGATCTTCGAGCGGTTTGCGGACCGAGTTGTCCTTGGCGGCCCGAACCATCGCGTCGATCCGACCGCTGGCCCAGACCGACGATTGCGCCATCGTGTTCGGGTCTTCGGGCACCTGCAGGAGCCGCCCTTTTTCGCCGAGGGCCGCGTACGCCCGGAAGTTGTCGAAGGCTTCGACGAGCCGTCCTTCCTTCTCGCAACCTTTGGCCACGAGGCTGTAATACAGCCCCTTCCGCCGAATTTGCTCTTCGATTTGGCGTGCCCGCTCCGGACTCCCCTCTTCGGCATCGATGGGGAAGTCGCAGAGAGTCTTGTATTCGGGAAGGAATTTGCCCGAGCCCGCAAAATCGCTCCGCAGGATCTCGGTGTACGCGATATACAGTTTGAGATTGATTTTGCGCAGCGTCCCCTCGGACGGTTTGCTCGATTCCGCTTTCTTGAAATCGACGATCGAATCATTCAATTTGCCCTCGTCCAGCAACAGCTCCCCGCGCGACGTCAACCCGTCCGGATCGTCGGGGTTTTTGGCGAGCAGCGCGTCCATTTCTCGCTTTTTGACTTCGATCAGCGGAAATACGCTGATTTCCGAAGCCGATTGGGAGATCATTCTGCCTTCGTGGAATAACAGGTTGCCGAGCGACAATCGAGCGTCTTGGGGTGTCCCGGTGCCGGTGTTCCCCTCTTTGCGGCGGAAGGGCGTCTTGGCCTTTGGGATCCCGGTCGTCGCGTTGATGGCCCAAACGGCGGGCACGGTCGAATCGGGCTTGTCGGGATCACCGATCACGGGCAGGTAGTAGAGTCCGTCTTTGCTGGCCACGCCGTGGCCGGACGGACAGCCGATCTTCAACGGTTCCTTCCAAGCCGAGACGGCCTTTTCCCGCTCCGTCTTCTCGTCCCGGTCGCCCGCGAGCTTGATCGCCCGCACCGAGTTCCGGCCGACGACGATCACGTTGCCCGCCACGACCCCGCCGATGTAAAGGTCTTCGACTTGGCGGTTATCCGTCCAGAGCAATTTGCCGGTCCGGAGGTCGAGGCACTGCACTTGATCCGAATCGTAAGCGCTCATGACCACCCGGCCGTTGACGATGATCGGGTTCGACGACCGCCAGCGTTCGCTCGGCAACGCTTGGCCGGGATTGTTCCCCGGTTGGAACCCGCCGCGGAAACGACCGTTTCCAATCCCACCCGGGCCGATTTCCCCCCGCACTTCGCCGGCGTTGTACGTGTGGGCCCACAGCAAACTCCGGGCGTTGATGTCGACGGCGATCAAGGCCCCCGAGTTGGTCGGACAGATGATCA
>JAYTBD010000843.1:0-2808 GCA_043737155.1 Fimbriiglobus sp.
TATCCTCCCGGTCGTTCGCCGAGCGCGAAGCGGCCGCGAAGTCACTCGAGGAATTCGGAACCAGCGCGCTCCCCGAGTTGCGGAAGGCCTTGGCCGAGGACTCGGACGCCGAAGTCCAGCTCCGCGCCGCGGACCTCATCGACCGGATTCAACGACGGGCGGAGATGATCCGGCTCACGCGGGGACAGCCGGTCGCGCTCGATTACAAGGACCGCCCCCTCGACGCCGCGATTATCGATCTCCGCGCCAAGCTCGGCATCCCGCTCGTACTGCATCCGAGTGTCAAAGCTCCGGGTCGCCTGATCACGGTGGTATCTGGCGAACTCCCACCGTGGCAGGCACTGGAAAAGTTCTGTGCGGCGGCGGGCTTGATGGAACAACTGAAGCCCGACGCCAAAGCGGAAATCAAAGCACCTTTGCGGACGGATCGTCGGAAGAAGGTTCGATTCGAAGAAGCGGATGACGGACCCGGCATGGGAGCTCAATCACTCGGCGGGCCGGGCGATGTGCCGGTGACTTTGGTCGACGGACAATCGTCGCCACCGGCGGATTGCCGGACGGGCATCCGCGTTCGAGCGCTGCCGATGAGTTACCTGGGCTCCGGCATCGACCGCGGCCTCGGCGAATTGACGCTCAATCTCGATGTGGCCCCGCAGGCGGAATCGAATTGGGTGAACACGACGGAGATCCGCATCGGCAAAGCCTCGACGGTCGCCGGGCTCGAGTTGCAGACGGTGTGGAAACCCGACCGTGTAGCGACGTCTCGTATATTCTTCAGCCAATCGGATATGGGCCGTGCCAAATCGCTCGAAGCCGCTCTGCCGGCGCGAACGAACCCGCGCGTGTTGCCGGTGACGTTCAAAATGCCCCAAGGCGAGGTCAAATCGCTCGCCAAGCTCGAAGGATTGGTCCTCGGCGAGATCCTCGCGGCGAATCAAACCCTCGTCGAGATGGACAATATCGTTGAAGGCGCGGAGGGGGCGGGGCCGCAGGGGAGTACCCTCACCGTCGTTTCGATGACGACCGACCCAAAATCGAAAGCCCTATCGATGGTGCTGCGCACGAGTTCGTCCAGCGCCGTCTGGGAATCGGCCCGTCGCACCTTCGGCAACTTTGAATCACTCTTGAATTCCGAGTCGTTCTCCAAACTCGTGTTTCAGGACGCGGACGGCAAACTCGTGCCGCACACTTGCACATACAAAATCAACAAGGGCGACGGCATTCGAGTGATCTTCGAAGGGACGATTCAATTCCATGCGGGCATACCCGCGAAGCTGGTCTTGATGGGGACGAAGCTCGTTTCGGTAGCGCTGCCGTTCCAGTTGAAGGATGTGCCGTTGGAGTAAGAGTTGTGGCGGCGAGTTTCCCATCTTGCCTTCGATAACAGTCCACGGCAAGTTGGGAAACTCGCCGCCACATTCAAAAAGTCACCAACCCCCCCAACAATTCTTCCAACTTCAGGCGGCGGTCGGTGGGGAACAGCACATAAGCCGCGGGCGAGGCCGAACAATCGACGATCAGTTGCTTCGTGTTGGGCACGAGATGCCCGGTGTCGGTGGGGATGTGGCCGCTGATCAGCAAATCCGCATCCACGATCCGCAAGAATTCGTCGGCCGTGTCCTGCGAAGTATCGCGGCCCCATGTGATCCCGTACGCAACTCCGCCCGGAGAATAATCGCTGTCGGCGAATGCCTCCTGCTTCAGTTGCAGCATGTGGAAGGTGTTCATGTGTTTGCCGGGTATCAGCGTATGGCTCAGGAATACGCGGTTCGGCGTGCGGTACGCCAGCGGCAGCGCACGGAGCAGTTCGTAATAGGCTTTCTCGATCTCGGCCCACGCCGTGCCGTACGCGGCTTTGATCCCTTCAACGAACACTTCATTCTGCGATTCGTTCCCTTTGCCGATGGGCCGACCAGTCATCTGCGCTAGCTCGTGATTCCCCGGCAGCAAATGCACCCGCGTCGGATATTGGCACTTGAGCGCCGCGAACAAGTCGAGCAACTGATGCGACTTGTCCCCGCCCGTCGGATAGCGGAACGCGCTGTGGATGACTTCTTGCATTACGAGGTGGCGCCCGGGTTGATTCGCGAGGTCGGCGGCTTTGAGGATCACTTGGAAGTTGGCGATGTGGCCGTGCAAATCCCCGGCGACGAGGACGTCCGCGCAATCCCGCAATTCGACGAAGTGACCGGTGCGGCCGGGCGTCGCCCGGACGAACTCGGTCGCCCGGCGCAGGGTCGTCAGCATGCGTTCCGGCGTCGGCATAGGGGTCCACCAGAGCAAATCGCACACGGTCAACATACTAGATCAAATCGGAGGATTCGATTTGACAATGCCGATTTAGAGTGTATACTTGTACATATCTATTCAAGTTACGATTGGCCCATTGTTTCCGCTATCCGATAGACCTGCTGGAACCACAAGCGTTAGCGTGTCGGTGAGGAGAGGAAACCACCTTCCGTCCTCACCCACACGCTAACGCTTGTGGTTCCAGAAGAAGACTGTGTCGGCGTCTGCCATCGATACTTGGAGGTCCCGTAGGTCACGCTTTGCGTGACGTGCTTCTCGTGCTCAACACAGCTGAATTCCTTGCCTGTGTCACGCAGAGTGTGACTTACTGGACCGACCGCTGCAAATTGTCACACAACACATCAACCGTAGGGGCACCCTTGTGGGTGCCCGCGAACGATTTTCCCGACTCCATTTGCCAAAACGGAGCCGGCCCCGCATCCCTTTCCAGGGCACCCACAAGGGGTGCCCCTACATTTTCGCGCGTTTGCGATGGTGACATTTATCACAAGTCGGTCT
>JAYTBD010000844.1:0-2804 GCA_043737155.1 Fimbriiglobus sp.
CCGAAACCGGTGTTCATCGCCGACGGGCACCACCGCTATGAAACGGGCTTGAAGTATTTGGAGGACGAGCGCGCGGCCGGGGATGTGGCCGACGATGAAGCCCCGCAGAATTTCTGCCTGATGATGCTCGTCGGCATGGGCGACCCCGGTTTGATCATTCAACCGACGCACCGGCTGCTGGGCGGCCTGCCCGCGATCACCGGCGACGAACTGAAATCGTTGCTGGCCGAACAGTTTGAAATCGTCGGCGAGTTCGACGATGCCGCCGCGTGCTGGGAACACGTTCAACTGGAGGATTCGCAGAGTGTCCTCGGCTTCGGCACCGTCGCCGATGGCAAATGGCTCGCGGTGAAACTGCGGTCGATGGCGCGGATGGAGGCGCTCGCGCCGGATCAAACCGCCGACTGGCGCTCCCTCGCGGTGAGCATCCTGCACAAGCTGGTGATCGACGACTTGATCGCGAGGAAGTACGCGGTGACACCGACTTGTCAGTACGTCCATATGCTCCGCGAAGTGACCGACGCCGTGAAAACGACGGCGTGCCAACTCGCCTGCCTGGTTCCGCCGTGCGGGATGGAGCACGTCGAGAGCATCGCCGGCAGCCGGGAGAAGATGCCGCAGAAGTCGACCTACTTCTACCCGAAGATCCCGACCGGCTTGGTGTTTCACTCGTTGAAAAAGGAGTGAAGCGAGTCACCGGGCCGACGAGCCACCGGGCTTGCCCCGGTGGGTCAACGCATTCCCGTACCCCACCGGGGCAAGCCCGGTGGCTCGTATCGCCCATCCCAGGGGTCGTTCAATGGACCGCATCCGCTACGCCGCGTTCGTCCGCACTTTCTTCGAGTGCGATCCGAAGGCGATCACCGGCATCTTCCAAGAGTTCCTCGACGCGCTGCGCGCGCAAGAGTCGCTGCCGCCGGGGAACTATTATTCGCAGAATTACGACACCGCTCAGGCGAATCCGGAGATCCATGTCCTGCCCGGCAACTTGAAAGATGCGCGCGATGCCGTGTTCCCTTACTTCTGGGGCACTGACGGCTGGTCGTCGCCGCTGCATTTGGAGAACGTCCGCGGCCCCGCGAACTACGCTTCGCTCATCGGCACCATGGCTTGCCTGTTGAAGAATCCCAACCTCTGCACCGACAGCTACAGTCAGCGTTCCAACGAACTCGAAGTAAAAGCTGTAACAGCGCTCGCCAATTTGATCTTCTATCACACCGACGAACCTTGGGGCGTCTTCACCGTCGGCGGGACGATTTCGAACCTGTACGGGGCGAAAATCGGGCTGGAAAAAGTTCTGCCCGGGGCCATGCAGCGCGGATTGACGGGTGAAAAGATCGCCGGGATCGTATCCGAGGCGGGGCACTACTCGAATCAGACGCTCGCCGGTTGGCTCGGCATGGGGACGCAGAATCTCCATTCGATCCCGACCGACCGCACCCTCGCCATGCGGCTCGATTTGCTCGATGCGAAACTCGACGAACTCTACACCGCCGGCACCAAAGTGCTGTTCGTGGTGGCGACCTTCGGCACGACCGACGCGTCGGGCATCGACGACATCGCCGGCATCCGCGAGATCATCGACGATAAAGTCGCCAAGTACAAAGTCACCCCTCCGCAGTTGCACGTCGACGCCGCGGTCGGCTGGGCGCTCTGTTTCCTCAGCGATTACGATCTCGAAAAGAATCCGCTGGAGTTCGCGCCGGAGTTGCGATCCGTGGTGCGACAGACTCAGATTCACGCGCTGGGAATGCGCGTCGCCGACAGTGTCACGCTCGACTTCCACAAGATGGGCCGCGGCCACTACCCGAGCAGCGCGTTCCTGATGAACCGCCGAGCCGACCTCAAGTATTTGGCGCGCAACGTCGCGGACACGCCCTATTTCTCGGAGGCTGACAGCCGCCGCGATCCGGCGCTCGTGACGTTGGAATGCTCTCGACCGGGTCTCGGGCCGTACGCGGTCATGGCCTCGCTCAACGGCATCGGCCTCACCGGATTCCAAATGCTCACGGCACGGTCGCTGGAGCTGGCCCACGGGTTGAAGCAGCGGTTGGCCAAGTTGGATTATTGCAAGGTGCTCAACGCCGAGACGTGCGGTCCGACCGTATGCTGGTGGGTCCTGCCGAAGGGCCGGGATGCCGCGGCGATCTTCGACCGCCTCGAGCGCGGCGACCTCCCGCCCGAGGAAATGCACCGCTACTTCGGCGAAGTGAAACGCCTCTTCGGCAAGCGCAATTACTCCCTCGATCCGACGATCGACGCCCGCCTGAGCTTCACGACCAACTTCGGCTACCGCCCCCACGGCATCGAAATCCCCGCGTGGAAAGCGGTCTTCTTCAACCCGAAAACGGACGAAGCGGTCTTGGACCAATTGGTCGAAAGCTTGGAAGCGCTGTGAGTCGTTAGCCGGACGCGCGAGCGACGGGTACGAATCGGGTGCTCGATAAGCAGGATTAGTTAGCCGGACGCGCGAGCGACGGGTACGAATCGGATGCTCGATGGGCAGGATTAGTTAGCCGGACGCGCGAGCGACGGCTACGAATCGGTTGCTCGATGGGCTGGACAAACCGAGTCAACCGTTTGCGGCCGTCGCTCGCGCGTCCGGCTAACGGTTCCGAGCTATCACACCCACAATTGCAATATCCGCAGCAGCGCCTCGACCCATTCCTCTATGGGTTCGTCCGCCCCCCATTGATGAACCGCGCCGTCGCCATCGCGCAATTGGGGTTTCTCGGAATCGACCAACAGCGCATGGACTACGGGGCCTTCCATTTCAGGGAGCATCGGCGCGGTGCCGATCTCCA
>JAYTBD010000845.1:0-6912 GCA_043737155.1 Fimbriiglobus sp.
GGTCAACCGGCGGAGGAAATGCGTGAGCATGATGAGCACTCGGGGAGGTGAAGCAGGAATTGGAACCGATGTTCGGACGCCCGTCAAGGAGATTCCGAAGAATCTTTTCACTCTGGACGGACTGGTCCGCTTCTTCGGTTCGATCGCTTTTCCCCGGCGACCCCTACTCCATCGCCACCGTCGTCCCGAACTGGTCGCGGAACTCGGTTTGCAATCGGCGCCGGGTGTCGCTCGGGCCGGGGGTATACGCCAGCCGCGTATTGGCGAAGTCGATCACGTTCCGCGCCGCTTTCTCTTCGTCGGTCGCACCGGGGTAATGGAAGTCGATCGCGGTCCGGGCCGCGTCGTTGCTCCGGTTCAACCCCATGAAACGCTCGGTCGTCGCGCGCAGAGTCGCCCGGCCGGCGATCAACTCTTCGAGCCATTGTTCCTTGGTGTTGATCCGGTCCATCAGGTTGACCAAACTCGAGTCGTGCCGGGCATTGCTCGACCGCGTCGTTTCCAATTGCCGGGCGTGCTCGTCGTAATTTTCGAAGTCGCTGTACGCGGCCGAGAGCCCGCCGGGGTAAGTGAGCATCGCCATGGCCAAGGTGGCGCCGAAGGCGGCGGGGATCGTCAGGCTCCGGGGCAGGCGAACGAGTATGCGATTCAAGTGAAACTCCACAGGGGAAACGTCCCGACGACCGTGGCGGGACGCACCCCGGATTAGTCCGGAGTGGGTCCGACGACCGAAGTCGGAAACCGATGGTCTGCAAGCGCCCGGCGGTGGGAGTCGCGATGAGCCGCGGGCCGGGGCACTGTTCGTCAACGCTCGGGCGTTGTTCGGGCAGCGGATCGAACGGACGATCCGATGTTGGGAGTGATGCGGCTCATCCTCGATACTATGACTCGCAAATACCGTCCCTGTTGCACGAATCCGATGCGAATGTTCTCAACACGTTGAAGCGGTTGAACTTGGACTTTGACGAAGATGTCTTCACGGCACCGCGACTGCCTGTTTTCAAGGCATCATTCGCCCGGATCGACCTTCGAGCCTGTGGCACCCACCACCTATTTTTCTCTGACACGGGAATCGCGGGTCGATGTGGTCATCCCCGGTGGCGCGTGTAATGTGTGTTAGCGATCCGGGGGGAGCATCGGGATGACGCCGCCGACCAAAGTCCGCTGGGCCAGTTTGACCACGCTGCGCATCGCCGCGTACGCCGTCATTGTCGCCGCGGGGTCGTGGTACTTGCTTGGCCAATTGGCGTCGGTCCTGCGGCCCCTGCTGCTAGCGGCGTTCCTCGGCTACGTGCTCATGCCCTATTACAACCGCCTCCGCAAGCACGTGCCGGTGCCGGTGGCCATCGTGCTGTTGGCCGGGGGAACCACGCTGATCCTGCTCGGCCTCGCGGCGATCGTGACGGGCAACCTCATCCAACTGGCGGATCAACAGGCCGATTTGAAAGTCAAGGTCTCGGGGTGGATCGAGCGCTTCAGCGATTGGGTCTATTCGCTGCCGATGATCGGGCCGAAGCCGAAGGTGGAGAAGTCGCCCGAAGACATCGTCGCCGAGAACATCACCTTCGGCGTGCTTAAGATGCTGGACTTCGTCCGAGTCGGTTTGCCCGAAGCGTTCGCCTCCGGGTTGTACCTGCTCTTCCTGCTGCTGGAATCGGCGCGCTTCCCGGAGCGCGTCCGCAAGGCGTATCCGCACGAGCGCGCCGAGAAGATCCTCGACATCTTCGGCCGCATCAACGCCGCGATCATCAGCTACCTGAAAGCGAAGGTGAAATCGAGCCTGCTGCTGGCGATCCCCGTCGGTGTACTGCTGTACGCCTTCGGCGTCCCCTTTGCGCTGCTCTGGGCGGTGCTGACGTTCGTCTGCAATTTCATCCCGTACATCGGCACCGTCGTCGCCTACGCGCTGCCGGTGGTTTTCGGCTTCGTCCAGTTCGACGTCGGCGCCCGCGCCATCTCGCTGGCCGCCGTCTTGCTGGCGATCCACATCGTCTCGGCGACGCTGGTGGAACCGATGTGGATCGGCCGGGCCGTGGGGCTCAGCCCGCTGGTGATCCTCGCGGCACTGTCGATGTGGGGCTTGCTCTGGGGCTTGCCGGGGATGTTCTTGGCGGTGCCGCTCACGGTGGTGTTGAAGATCATCTTCGAGAATATCGAGATCACGCGCCCGGTGGCGCGGATGCTCAGCGGGGAGTAGAGAATCCCGATCACATCACGTAGCGCCGTTTCGCGGCGTCGGCGGCGTTGCACTCGGCGCAGGTACCGCGGACGACCAAATCGTAGCCCACCACGCGGAACGACATGTTACCGGCCGGTTACGCGAGTTCGTCCGCGGCCGGGTATCATTCCCTGTCGGAGTGCGGCCAAACCGAAGGATGAACGATGCTTCGCCAACTACTGCTCAGTCTGGCACTTTTCACCGCGTCTGCGTTGGCCGCGACGCCGCCCAAAGATAAACAGCCGGACAACCGTGGGCCCAACGGCGAGGCCGTGAGGAAATACACCAAGGAATGGACCGACGATTTTCGCGGCTTCCACAAGGAAGTTTACACGGCGTACTCGAAGAGGCTGAAGGACGACACAGGGACGGAACACAGCGTCGAGATCTGGCACGGCCCGGCCGCCGATCACCACAAAAACGGGACCAAGGCGTGGGAAGCCATCTACCGCAACGGACTGCGCGAGGGCGAGTTCACCTCGTGGGGCGACGACGGCACCAAGACGGGGAGCGCGACCTTCCGAGCGGGTCGGATGCACGGGCAATACACGCAGTGGAACAAGAAGGGTCAGAAGATGCGGGAGGAGACTTACGCGGATGGAAAGTTGGACGGAGTATCGAGTTGGTGGAATGCGGACGGTCTGCTCGTTTCGAAAGGGACGTACCGGGCCGGCGCCCCGTGGGAAGGGGCCTTCGCGGAGGGCGAGAACGCCAAGCCGCGGTGGGTGATCCGGACTTATGCGGACGGGAAAATCACCGGGGAACAAGCGATGACTGGAAATTGGTGGTGGTGAGGCATCACATCACGTAGCGACGTTTCGCGGCGTCGGCGGCGTTGCACTCGGCGCAGGTACCGCGGACGACGAGGTCGTAGCCCACCACGCGGAACAGCTTCTGCGCCGCGACGCCCTTGACCGCGTCGACGATCCCCTCGTGCGTGAATTCGATCATCGCGCCGCAGTTGGAGCAGACCAAATGCTCGTGCCACGGGTAACCGTAGTCGTGGTCGTAGACGGTGCGCGGGCCGATTTCGATCTTGCGCAGCAGTCCCGCCTCGACGAGTTTGGCGAGGGCGCGGTAGACCGTCGCCCGGCTGACGTTGCGGTTCGCCTTCTTCAAATCGGCGAGGAGTTCGTCGGTGTCGAAGTGCTGGTGCTTGGCGAAAATGTGCACGACGAGTTCGCGCTGCTGGTCGGTGTAGCGCTGGGGCTTGGGCCGGCTGGCCAAGAATTCCCGGAAGCGCTCTTCGGGGGATTGCGACACCGCGACCGACGGCAAGGGCACGGGGGAACTCCGGGACTACCGCGATTCTTCCGTGCGGCGGAACATCAGCTCTTCGGCCAAGGCCCAGCGCTCGGGGGTGTCGTAGTGCCCGGCCGCGATCAATTCGCGGATATGCGCGACCATGCCGCGGCGGATGCCGTGGGCATCGGGGGCTTCGTTCCGGAAGTCCGCCGGGGTAGGTAGGGCCGGGGCGGAGGTCGTGGGGTCGATCATGGTGGCCCGGAGTCGCAAGGCCGGGGGCAGTGCAGCGGGCGCCGGGAGCGGTGCCAACCGGATCCGCCAAGATTGCCAACGCGGGGGAACGTCACGCATCGGGGCGGTGTCTCTTTAAGTTCTACACGAGAAAAGGAGGCGGGGAGATACCGATTCGGAATTATCTCCGAATCGCATCCGCCCCGCGACGGGCGGGGATCGGCTCGAAACCATTTGTCCACCGACACGCCGAAGGCATTCTACGCTTAGTTATCGTCGGGCGCGCCCCGGCAAATCGAAGAAATAGGAGAGGCCCAAGCGGAACCCTTTACCCAAACTGTCGCGGCGCATGCTTTGCGCGGGTGGTGCTAGCGAAGCGGTTGAGGAACGGCGCGTGGGGGATACTTTGCGCGGTCGATGGCGAACGTCTCAAGTCGCAAAAAGGCGCCGTTATCCGACGCCGCTTCTTGCTACTGACGGTCAGGTATTGAATAGCACTGGACATTCTTCGCCCCTTCGGGGCGAAGAATTCGATAGCATCATTACCTTCAGTAGCCGGACGCGCCGGCGCCGCCGGCGATTCGCCGGCTCCTAGACTGGGTCCATCTCTGACGCCCAATTCGTGACCGTCGCTGGCGCGTCCGGCTAATCAAAAAGACCGCGTCGTTATCCGACGCTCGTCACCTCGAGTTCGGCCAGCGGTTCTCTCGGCAGTCGGGCCGCGACCGTCAGGGTGAACGTGCTGCCGCGGCCCACGTCGCTCTGCAAGGTGATGCCGCCGCCGAGGAGCTTCGCCAACTCGCGCACGATCGAGAGGCCCAACCCGGTGCCGCCTTGTTCGCGCGTCAGCGGGTTCGACGCTTGGCGGAACTTTTGGAAGATCATCTCGTGCTCTTCGGGCGGGATGCCGACGCCCGTATCGCTCACGGACAAAATCAATTTGTCCGGCGCGTGGGATGCGCTCAGCGTGATCCGGCCGCCGTCCGGGGTGAACTTCACCGCGTTGGACAGCAAGTTCGAAACGATCTGCCGGAGTTTGCCGAGGTCTTGGTAGATCGCGGGCCAATCGTCGGGGTACTGGACCCGCAGTTCGATCTCTTTCTTCTCGGCTTGATGCCGGAACAGCATCGCCGCCTGCTCGCAGAATGCGGGTATGTCCACCATTTCGGCGGTCAGCGCCGTCTTGCCCGCTTCGAGCTTCGCCAAGTCGAGGATCTCGTTGATGAGCACCAAGAGCTGCTTGCCGCTGGTGTTGATGTTCGCGGCCCAGCGCTGCTGCTTTTCCGAGAGCGTCGCCGAATTGAGCAGCATCTCCGAGAAGCCGTTGACGATGTTCAACGGCGTCCGCAGCTCGTGCGACATCGTCGACAGGAAGTCGGCCTTCATCTTGCCCGATTGAAACAGTTGCAAGTTCGCCCGCGCCAAGTCGTCGACCTTCTTGTCCAGCTCGCCGATCAGCCCGCGGTTGCGGTCCTGCATCTGGATCAAGTTGCTGAGCATCCGGTTGAACGCCACCGATAAATCCTCGAATTCGTCCCCGGTTTGGATGTCGCTGCGCACCGAGAATTGCCCCGCGGCGATGGCGTCGGCCACCGATTTCAAATGCTTCACCGGCTTCACGATCACATACCGCACGATCAGATAACTCCCGGCGAGCAGCGCCAGCGTCGTCCCCAGCGCGAACGCGATCAGGATGGCGCGGTTCTGGTGCAGCCCGGATTCGATCATCTCGGACGACAGCCGGATCTGCACCACGGCCATGAGGTCGCCCGGCTGCAGATTCGGGTTGGCCATCTCCGCGGCGGCTTTGCGCGCTTCGGGCGTCTCGCCGCCGAACGCGGCCATCTTGGCCGGGTCGCGGTGGCAGTTGACGCACGACTTCTCGGCCCGCACCGCCCCGTAATAGAGGAACGCCTGCTCGCTGCGCACGAAGCGGGTATCCTCGGTCAGCGTCGAATCCGTCTGCATCTTCCGCAGGATCGGCTGATCCTCCGGCTCGGGGCGGTTCGACGCGTTCGTCGATTCCATCAAGATCAGCTTGCTGCGGTAATCTTGAAGATCGCCCGGCCAGCGCTCGACCGATTGGCGTTGGAACTCGTCCATGCCTTTCAGCAGTTCCTCGTTTTGGCGGATGTGCAACCGGGCGATCGTCGGCGACACCAGCGTCCGCCCGGTGTGCGTGAGCTGGTCGTAGGCGAGGTCCTCGGTGCGGTTCGCGTAGAAGCCGAAGCTCGCGCTCATCAAAACCAGCACGAGCCCGCCGAGCAGATAGCGGCTCTTCCGTTCGAGGTGGGTTTCGCCGAGCAGCCGTTTGAACGCGCGGTACGACATGCGGACAATATACGGGGTCGGTTCCGCGCCCGGCGGACCCAACGCTTCGATAAGATACCCGCGTCGGTCACCGATTCCTTACGAAGGGTTTTTGCGATGCTGCGACCGCTGCGCCGGGCTTTGCTATCTGTATCCGACAAAACCGGGCTGGTCGAACTGGCCCGCGAATTGAGCGAAACCTACAAGGTGCAACTCTTCGCCACCGGCGGTACCCACGCCGCGCTCGTCGCGGCGAATCTCCCGGTGCGCGATGTCAGCGAGCTGACCCACTTCCCGGAAATCCTCGACGGACGCGTGAAGACCCTGCACCCCGCCGTGTTCGCCGGCTTGCTCGCCAAGCGCGACAACCGCGACCACATGCTCACCCTCGCCCGCAGCGGCCTCCTCGAAATCGACCTCGTGGTGTGCAACGTCTACCCGTTCGAGCAGGCGCTGGCGAAGGGCGGCATCACCGAGGAGCAGTTGATCGAGAACATCGACATCGGCGGGCCGTGCATGATCCGCGCCGCCGCCAAGAACTTCGCGGCCGTGTCGGTGCTCGTCGATCCCGCCAACTACTGGCAACTCATCCGAGAATTGCAAGCGAACACCGGGCAGACCCGGCTCGAAACCCGGCGCCGCATGGCGGGCGCCGCATTCGCCCGCATCGCCGAATACGACAAAGCCATCCACGAGTATTTCAACCCGGGCGCCGGCAGCGCCGAACTCGCCAGCACCACGCTCGCCGCCACCTTTATGCCGATGTTCGAGAAGGTCCGCCCGTTGCGCCACGGGGAGAACTCGCACCAACAGGCGATGTTCTACCGCGAGATTCCGAAGCCCGAGCATTCGTGCGTCGCCAACGCCGAGTTCCTGCACGGCAAGGAAGTGAGTTACAACAACATCCT
>JAYTBD010000846.1:0-2803 GCA_043737155.1 Fimbriiglobus sp.
GCTTCGAACAGCGCGACCGAGCGATCTTCGTCGCCCGGCTGCAGCAGCACCAATGCCAGCGCCGGGTGTTGGGCCAGCGTATGCGTCAGCGTCGCGGTCGGTTCGCCAGGCTGGGCCAGCGCGGCGCGGGCCGCGGCGAGTTGATAGGCTTTGGGCAATTCGAGCGCGAGCAACTCGGCCAATTTCTCGGCGGGCACGAGCAACCACGGGGCGAAGCTCGCATCCGGACCGTCGGTCCCGTTCTGCCGCTGTTTGGATCGGACGAAGCGCGGCAGCAGATACCAGCGGATGTCCCAAGACAATTGATCCGGTGCCAGCGGCCCCGTGAGAAGCTCGCCCCACAGCGAATTCGCCTTGGCGGGGGCGACCATCGGTAGGATCACTTCGAGCGCGATGCTCGCCCGGTCCTTATCCCCGTCCTTCAAAGCCGCGAGGCCTTGTTCCCGGACTCGGGCCGCGAGTTTGTTCAGCACCTCGGGCTTCTGCCGCAGGGTTTGCACCGCCCGGCCGAATGATGTGTGCGCGAAAGCCCGGTCGTCGGAGGCCCAATCGAAGAATTGCTGCAGCGCCCCGGTGCGGCCCGCCAACCACGCCGCGAGCGGTGCGTGTTGCAGCGCTTCCGCCGCTTCGACTTTGGTCAACTCGCCCGATTCCCGCGTCATGCGGAAGATCAGATCGAGGTGTTTGGCGTCCTTCAACCCCAGCCGCTGCCAACTCGCTTTGATTTCGTCGAGGGCGCCGAACTCCCCCTTCGCCAACGCGTCCGCGGCGAAGGGCGCCATCGGCACAGCCGTCTTCAAATCGGTCCGCTTACCCGTCGCGGCGTTGAGCGCGACGTTGCCATTCGCATAGCAGCCCGCCGGCAGATCCTGTTCGGCCGAACCGGTCTCGTGGCCGATCAATCGGGCGGTGCACGCGAGCGGATCGGACTCGTACGTGCTGAACGTGAAGTCGTCGAGCAAGCCCTGCGGCAGCGCCCGCGTCAGAGCGTAAACGACCTTCGCCACATCGTCGGCCGAGGCCGCGAGGAAGATGCGCGTGCCCGCGGGGGTGCCGAGGAATGCGCTCAGGGCGAACTCGAGCAACTCCCGCTTGTACGGCACTTCGAGCCAGAGCTTCAGCGCCGCATCGTCGAGCAGATCGGCCACGGGCAGGTATGGCAACTCGGGAAGCTCGGCCGCCGAGTCGGGTTCGTGCCGTTGCCACAGGGGGCTACCCCACGTTTGAATGGCGAGCTGCGCATCGGCCGTCTCGGGGACGTTCAGCAGGGTGTGGGCGAAGTACGACCCGCCCTGCGGAGTCACATGGATCAGCACCCGGCCGGCGGGTGTCGCCAGCAGAGCCAGACGCACGGGCAGCGGCTGCTCGTTCTCCGCGGAGCGTCCCGGCGGGGCGCCGTACAAACTCGCGGGCAGCGAGCTTTGCAGGTGATCGTGTTGGATGCCGAGGGTGCTGGCCCGCACCGCGGGCAATCGCAAGCTCCGCCCCGGTGCCGGGGTATCGTGCAGCGCGGACGGTGCGGCGGTGGCGATGGTACCCATCGAGTAGATTTGCTTCACGGTCGGACTCCCTCGGCGGACGCCGGCGCAGGCCGGTCGGCGGACAAGGCACCATAGCACGCGATTCGGGCAGGGGCAGAGCTTCGATAGGTGCCCTTCCGTTAGCCAGACGCGCGAGCGACGGCCACAAGCGGGATCACTCACCGGCGCTTGGCGTGCGAGTACCCGGATCGCGGCCGTCGCTCGCGCGTCCGGCTATTGACAGTCCAGTATCCAATCGCAGTGTATTTTCTTCGCCCCGGCGGGGCCGACTTACTTAGCCCAGAGCGGAAGCCCTGGGTACGAGACAACCCGTCTTCCGCCCTGAAGGGGCCGGCGGGGTTGGTGGACCGGAAGCTGGCCCTTTCAGGGCAGGAATTATTCGATCCCGATACCCAGGGCTTCCGCCCTGGGCTAAGTAAGTCGGCCCCGCCGGGGCGAAGAGTTTATTGGCAATACCAACCTTACACTCAGTAACGAAAGAGGAAGACCCCACCATGGCCCGCCTCATCGACTTCCTCGAAACGCACTGGCTCGCGCTCGTCCTATTCCTCGTCGCGGGGGTGCTCGGCTCGATCGCGCTGCGCCGGCGGAAGGTGGCCCCCCTCGGTTACTGGGCGACTGCGCTCATCGCCTTCGCTGTGGGGTCGATGGCACTCGCCAAGTGGAAGTTCAAACTCAGCGACGACGGCAACACCACGCTCTACTCCGAAGTCGCGCTGCTAATCCCCGCCGTCGGATTCGGTATCGCCGTGCTCGTGCTCGCGTTCACCCGCTATTGGTCGGCGCGGTTCGCCGTCGTCTTGACGACATTGCTGATCGTCGCCATCGGCGGACTCATCGGCCGGGAGTTGAACAAGGGATTGGCCGAGGTCGTCAAGGCGATCCGCTGGACCGAGTTCACCCGGCCGTGGTGGCTCGTCCTGCTGGTGTTTGTGCCGGTCGTATTTATCATCAGTCGACGCAGCCTGTCCGGTCTCGGTAATACGCGGAAGTGGCTGGCGATTTCGGCGCGGGCACTCGTCGTGGCCTGCTTGGTGATGGCCCTCGCCGAACCGCGCGTGCGGCGGCCGTCCGAGAATGTCACCGTCATCTTCCTCGTCGATCGCTCCTTCAGCGTGCCGCAGGATCTGCGCGCGGGCAAGGACGGCTCCGAGCCGATCGATCAGCGCTGGGAGCGCATCCGCGGGTTGATCGAAACGTCCATCGCCAAGCGCGGCACCGATCACCGCGCCGACCAGACCGGCATCATCTACTTCGGCAAG
>JAYTBD010000847.1:0-2802 GCA_043737155.1 Fimbriiglobus sp.
GTCTCGCCGGTTCGTGACGAAATAAACCGGCGGGACGCCGGTTCCACCTTTGGGTGCCAGAATCTGTCGGCGCACCCCACAGGCCACTTCGGGTTGCACCCCGGCCCGGCTTGCGGGTATGGCCGCGCCCGATCCCGGAGTGCGCCCCCATGATTCGCCGAATCGCCCCTCTGATGGCCGTGCTGTTGCTCGCCGGATCGGGCTGCGCGTACAGCCCCACGTATCTGCCGAGCTTCGGATTCAGCGGGCCGATTGATCGGACGCACGCCAAGCCGCCGGGGCGGAGCTATTTCAAGAACTTCGACCCCAAAGCCGTCCGCGTCGATGTCACGCCGACAAACTGCACCAACGCCACCAAAACTCAGCAGGTGCTGGTCGCCACGGTGTACGACAAAGACGGCCAACCCCGCCGCGGCCGTCGTGTGGAGTGGGTCATCGACGGGCCGGGCACCATCGTCGAAGTGGACGAATCGGGCTTCTCGCACGGGCGCGGTTACAAGGTCGATAACAAGTATGCCGTGAGTTACACGGATTACCTCGAGCATTGCATCACGCGCGGCAACAAGGATGCGAAGGACGATTTCACGGTCTATCCGGGGCAGTCGTGGTGCGTCGTCAGCTCGGCGGTGCCGGGGGAAACGACGGTGACGGTTTACGCGCCGGAAGTCTTCGATTGGGAGAAGGGCCGGGCGTTCGTGAAGCTCGTGTGGAGCGACACCGAGTTTTCGTTCCCACCGCCGGCGACCGCGCGCTACGGCGGCGAAGCGTCGCTGAACACCACGGTCACGCGGCTCGCCGAGCAAGCGGGCTTGAACCCGGCCGATGTGAAAGTGCGCTACCGCGTCGTCTCCGGCGCGCCGGCCGAACTGATCGCGAGTACCGGTGCCGGCGTTGTGGCGGGGGCGCGGTCCGGTCAGAACGAGGTCGATATCACCACCGATCCGGACGGCCGGGCCGGGGTGCGCGTCGTGCAACCGCGGCCGACGGCGGGCAAGACGAACATCGCCGTGGAGATTCTGAAACCCGACCCGAACGGCGTCGGGCCGGGGACGGTGGTCGGCCGCACGATGACCGCCGTGGAATGGGGTGCGCCGAAGTTGTCGGTCGAAGTGCAGGGACCGAAGGTCGCCGGGCTGGACCGCGAAAGCAGCATCAGCATCATCGCGTCGAACCCCGGTGCGGCCGAAAGTTCGCCGGTGAACGTCCAAGCGAAACTCCCGGAAGGGCTAGAAATCGTGGGCGCCGAGCCGACTCCGAGCGTCCGCAATGGCCGCGATGTCTCGTGGACCAGCGGGAGCATCGGCGCCGGGCAGAAGCAGGAATTCCGAGTCACGGTCAAGCCGACGCGCAAGGGCAGCTTCACCACGACCGCATACGCCAACACCGAGGACGGGCTGAACTCCCGCGCCACCGGCACCCTCGAAGTCGGCAACGCGGCGCTGAAATTGAGCGTCGATCCACCCGCTAATGCGGCCACCGGGGACCGCGTGCCCGTCGGCTTCACCATCACCAATCCCAGCGGCGTGCCGATCGAAAATGCCACGGCGTGGGTCAACTTCGACAACGGCTTGGAGCACGACACCGGCAAGAGTGACATCGAGGTGACAGTGGGGACCCTCGCGGCCGGTCAGACGCGCAAGATGGACGTTCCGTTGATCGCCCGGCAGACGGGCAAGCACAAGGTCCGCATCAGTGTCACCGGCGACGGCGGCCTGCGCGAGTCGGCCGAGACGACGCTCGACGTGCGCCGCAGCGAACTGACGGTCGCCGTGTTCGGCGCGGACAAACTGGTGCCCGGCGAAGACGGCACTTACGAAGTGCGCTTGACGAACGCGGGGGAAACTTCGTTGCCGAACGTCGCGGTGAAAGCGAGCTTGCCGCGGGCGCTCACGGCGAAACAGGCCGACAACGCGGGGACCATCCCGGCGAGCAGCGATGGCGTCACCTGGCAAGTCGGCACGCTGGCGCCCGGCGAGAAGAAGGTGTTGAAGATGAGCCTGACGGCGGGCAAGCAGGCCGAGCCGGAGAAGATCGTGGCGACCGCGACGAGCCGGGTGAACGCCGACTCGGAGAAAGCGGGCCTGACCGCGAAGGGCGAATGGGCCGTCGGCGTCGTCGGCCAACCCGCGCTGACGCTCGAACTCGCCGACCCCGCGAGTAGCGTTCCCGTGGGCCGCCGCGCCGCTTACAAGGTCATCGTGCGCAACCGTGGCACCGGTCCGGCCAAGCAAGTGATCGTGACGGTGGATCTGCCCGAGGAATACGCGAACATCAAAGCGACCGGCGCGAACAAGGAGAGCGTACGCCCCGAGGGGAACCGCGTGACCTTTCCGACGGTCCTCGAAATCCCCGCCGGGGGCAGTGCGACGATGCTCGTCGAAGTCGAAGCCGCGAAAGCCGGCGACGCCCGCGTCCGGGCCGAGGTGAAGGCGAGCTATTTGGCCCAGCCGCTCCGCGAAGAGCAAGCGACGCGGATCGTCACCAGCGTTAGCCCGACGCGCTAGCGAGGGACTCACCCGCGCGTGTATTCTTTCAAATAGCCTTCGAATTGCTGCCGATGGCCTTCTTCGTCCGTGAGGATGCGCACGGCCAGATCCTGCGTGACGTAATCGGCGCCGTCGCACAGTTTGATGATCCCGTTGTAGTGCTGGATCGCATCTTCCTCGGCCCGCAGCACCCCGCGGATCACGGCGACCACGTCGGTCGTCTCCGTCGGCGGCTGCAAATACGCCTGCTCCATCTTGATGCCCAAACTCCCCGGCACTTGGCCGCCGAGCTGCTTGATGCGCGCCCCGAGTTGCC
>JAYTBD010000848.1:0-2802 GCA_043737155.1 Fimbriiglobus sp.
CGGTGTCGAAGCTGTTCACCGATGTGGCGATCATGCAATTGGTCGAAGACGGGAAGATCGACCTCGATGAACCAGTTGTGAAGTACGTGCCCGACTTCAAGCCGAAATACAAGGACGGTCAGAAGCCGATCACCCTGCGGATGCTCATGGCCCATCAGTCGGGCCTCATCCGCGAATCCCCCGTCGGCAACTACTTCGACCCGACCGAGCCGACGCTCGAAAAGACCGTCGCCAGCCTCGACGGCATCGAACTCGTCTACGATCCCGGCAGCCGGATGAAGTACTCGAATGCGGCTATCGCCCTCGTCGGGTACACGCTCGAAGTGTCGCAGAAGGAGAAGTTCGAGAAGTACGTCCAACGCCGCGTCCTCGATCCATTGGGGATGAAGTCGAGTTCTTTTCTGCCCACGGGCGCGGTGAAGAAACACCTCGCCGAAGCGGTCATGTGGACTTATCACGGCCGCGAGTTCCCCGCTCCGACCTTCGAACTCGGCATGGCCCCGGCCGGGTGCTTGTACGCCTCGGTGCTCGACCTCGCCAAGTTCCACTCGTGCCTGTTCGCGGGCGGCAAATCCGGCGACAAACAAATCTTGAAAGCGGAGACCATCGCCGAGATGTTCCGCCCGCAATTCGCCAAGACGGAAGGCCAGCGCGGTTTCGGCCTCGGCTTTATCGTCGGCGATCTCGACGGACACCAGCGCATCGGCCACGGCGGCGCGGTCTACGGATTCGCCACCGAATTCGCCGCGCTGCCCACCGAAAAGCTCGGCGTCGTGGCCATCTCGTCGCGCGATAGTTCCAACGCCGTCACGACGCGGGTCGCCAACGAAGCCCTGCGATTGATGCTCGCGGTGAAGGCGGGGAAGGAACTGCCGAAGATTGAGACGAGCGAACCGCTCGCCGCCGGGGAAGCCCGCGAACTGGCCGGGCGCTACCGCCACGGCGACGATTGGCACGACCTCATCGAATCGCGCGGCCGGCTGTTCCTACACCCCAAAGTGGGCGGTGCCCTCGTTCAATTGCGCAAGTCGGGGATGGATCTCGTCGTCGACGATCCGCAGCGCTGGGGAACCAAACTGTTCCGAGATGGCGAATCGATCACAGTCGGCAAAGTGAAATTCACCCGCGAAGCGCCCGGCACCGTCGCCCCGCCCGAGCCGCCCGCGAAGTGGAAGGGGCTGATCGGCGAGTACGGCTGGGATCACCTTCCATTGTACATTTACGAGCGCGACGGCCGATTGCACGCGCTCATCGAACTCACCGAGATCGATCCGCTGACGGAAGAATCGGAGAACGTCTTCGCCTTCCCCGCCGACCGCGGCATGTACTACGGCGAGAAGCTGATCTTCACCCGCGACAAGACCGGCCGGGCGACGAAAATCGAATCGGCGCGGGTCGTCATGGAGCGCCGTAAACTCGACGGCGAGAACGGAGAGACGTTCCAAATCAAACCGGTGAAACCGCTCGACGAACTCCGCAAAGTGGCCCTCGCCGCCAAGCCGCCCGTGGAACGCGGGGAGTTCCGCAAACCCGATCTCGTCGATCTCGCCACCGTCGACGGCATCAAGTTCGACATCCGCTACGCCACCGACAACAATTTCCTCGGCCACCCGTTCTACACGAGTGCCAAAGCCTACATGCAGAAGCCCGCGGCCGAGGCGCTGGCCCGCGTGCAAGCGAGCGTCACGAAGCGCGGCTACGGGCTGTTCGTGTTCGACGCCTACCGTCCGTGGCACGTCACCAAGATGTTCCGCGATGCGACGCCCGAGAAGTTCCACAGCTTCGTCGCCGATCCGCTCAAAGGCTCGCGCCACAACCGCGGCTGCGCCGTCGACCTCGGCTTGTACGACATGAAAACGGGCAAGCCGATCGAAGTGGTCAGCGGCTACGACGAGTTCTCGGACCGGGCCTTCGCGGATTATCAGGGCGGCACCTCGCGCCAACGCTGGCATCGCGACCTGCTGAAGCGCGCGATGCACGACGAAAGCTTCGCCGTCTACGAGGAGGAGTGGTGGCACTTCGATCACAAAGATTGGAAGCACTACCCGATTCTGAATCTGACGTTCGAAGAGTTGAAGAAGTGAGTCTCCGGCAGGGCGGGTTGAATCCTCGAAACCCGCCTTGGCACGATCGAAGTGAACGATGCTCAGCAATCCCCGCCCCGGTCGGCGCGTCCGATTGGCCTATCGCCTGTCGCTTCGCTCCCTCTTTCCGCACGGCGCGACCGGCGTCGTCCTCGTCGCCAAAGGCAAGGGTCGCGGGCCGCGCAACCACTTGGTTCGACTGGACGACGGACGGGAATTGATCGTCCCGGCGGGGCACCTCAATGCCGCAAGCGATTCGCCAAAATGACGATGAAGAAGCCGATGCTGAATACCCCCAAGGCCCCTTCGGTGAGTGCGACGAAGCGCATGTGCGGGGCGGGGAGAAAATCGCCGTAGCCGACCGTGGAGAATGTGATGCCGCTGAAATAGAGGCACTCCCAAAAGTCCGCCGTGCGCGGTGACTCCCCCGGCGTGACGGTGCCGTCGGTGATCCAAAAAAGAAGCCCGTACGCCAGGATGGAGACGAGCGAGAAGCCGAACACGCGGAGCGGTCGGAAGCCGAACCCGGCCACCGCCCAAAATAGGAACAGTTCGAGTTGGAGCAGTCTCGATAGGCGGAGTTCGCCGGCCCGGCTCAGCTTCAGACTCATCAAACGGTACGAGAGCCTCCGCGCTTCTTCGAACAGCCCGCATTGCTCGTACGCGGCCACCGCGCGTCGGTACATGCGGAACGCGCGCTCGAGATCGGTCGGGGGCT